>JAYVPF010000147.1:0-23530 GCA_043757535.1 Burkholderiales bacterium | reverse complement strand
AGCGTACGCCCTGGTACGTGAGCTCATTTGCCAAAAGCGCGAGCACCCTCATTGGTCACTTTTTGACAACGCAATGCGCCCCACAAATGAATTATTAGAGGTGCCCGGAAGCCCTAGAGGCAACTGCCGCTGCGCTTCCCCCGCGATTCCTGCGCAATCAATCGGTCACTGCGGGCTCCGACAGCCTTGCCGCAGTCATGGCAATCAGTTTTGCCCGATCATCAGGTTCGTCTTTAGCGCGCGTTGACGGTGGCATAGGTCTCATCTGTTCGGGCGTTCGGTCGCATGGTTGGAGTACGGATCGGATTTCATTGGGATCAATCGGGCGTAGTCGGTTTGCAGCAATGCCCGAACCTGAACAGTGGCATGATTGGCGGGGCTGCCAACGATAGTAAGAGGAGGATCACTCATGGGCCGATTTGTCATCGTCGCATTCAAACCGAAACCCGGCCACAGCAAAGCGCTGGCGGCGCTCGTTGCCCGGCACCTCCAGGTCTTGCGTGCGCAGAACCTCGTCACCGACAAAGTGCCCTACGTCATGCGCGCGGGCAACGGCATCGTGGTTGAAGTGTTTGAGTGGCGCTCGCCCGATGCAATCATCGCCGCGCATTCAAACCCGGCGGTGCAAGCGCTGTGGGGTGAGTTCGCGACGGTGTGCGACTACGTACCGCTAGCGGGTCTCGATGAGGCGCAGCACATGTTTGCCGAGTTCGATGCGGTCGAATAAAGCGCGTCCGCCCGCTTGAGGGCAACGTTGCCATGTATCGAATACCATAGCCAGTACTGCCTCTTCAAACGCAATCAAATACATGTATTGACTTATGGCCTCCATCCGCAAAGAAATTATGATCAGCGCGCCACTTGTGCTCGTGTGGGATGCAGTGCGTGACGTCGGTGCGTTGCACACCCGCCTCGTGCCCGGTTTTGTCATCGACTGCAAGCTCGAAGCGGACGCGCGCATCGTCACCTTCGGAAATGGCGCTGTCGTGCGTGAACTGATCGTCGATCTTGACGATACGGCCCATCGTCTTGTCTGGTCAGCCGTCGGTGGTCGCCTCGCGCATCACAACGCATCGATTGAAGTTTTTGCCGACGGCGCTGACAAAAGCCGTGTCGTCTGGATCGCTGATTTGCTGCCGAACAATTTGGCAGCCACGATTGCCGCAATGATCGAGCAGGGCGCGACCGTCATGAAGAATACGCTGGAGAAATCTGCCAGCGAAGGCTAGTTTTCACGACCCCGAAAAACCTGTTCGCGCCAATCATTTACAGAAGAAAACACCATGGCCGTCAGCCAGCGTATCGTCCAGATTTGCCTGTTGCTCGTCGCAGCCATCGCCATGTTGGGCGGCGCATTGCAGATGTATCTCGGGCAACCGGACACCATTGCGCGCCTCGACAATGTGCACCGCGTTATGGCGGGCGTTTACTTCGCCACCGGCCTCATCAATCTGTGAGCCGCGCTCACGATTCGCAAGCAGGGAGAGCTGGTGTACCTTCTGGCGCTGGGCGTTCGCTTCGCGGGCATCGCTCGGCGGGTGTCGATCAGTCAGGTGGGGCTACCACAACCGAATGCGATCTGGCTCGGCTATCTCATTCCCGAATTATTGTTGCCGTTCGTCATTGCGTTTGCGCATCGCGCCAGACAGCGCAATCCATCAATCGCGTCGCGCGCATACGCTGACGGCGCGACGCTTTAAAAAGCTAGCTGATGAGCCGCTACCTCCTGTCAGTTCTCGGCTTGCTCGCCGTCGGATTCGCCTACGGCGCGCTGCGTAATCGCGCGCGCATCACCAAGCGCATGCCGGTGTGGGTGATTGGCATTCTGTTGCTTGGCATGGGTTTTGTCGGGTTGCTGCTGGCGGGTGTGACGGGCAGCAAGACACTGGTCTGGCTATCAGGGCTCTCGCTCATGCTGCTGCTGCCCGTTGTGATGTTTCTTGGGATCGGCTGCGTGATCGGCTCGCTGTTTAACCGCAGCAAACCCGCCAGCCCACGTCCGCCCGTAGGACACGAAACCTCCTCCGCTCTAGTTCAATCCGCACCTGTTCTCCTCGCCGCGAACAGCATCACCGTCGCCGTGGATCGTGACGGCGTTGCGGCGGGCGACGACACCGAATCGCACGCCGCCACCGCCACCGTGTCCGTTGCGAGCAATGTCATGGAGCTGGTTGCCGCTGCGCTGCGCGTTTGTCCGTTAGCCAGCATTGCGGGGGACACGGCGACGTGGTTGATTGACGCTGATGCCAACTGTATTGGCGTGATCGCACAGCAATGGCCGCGCCCGAAATTTATCGTCGCTGAACACACCAGCGTGACCGATATTTTTGCCGGGAAAAGTAGGGCGCTGCACTTTCGGTATTGGTGTCAGGCCGATCCTGATGCCGTGTTTGAGGCTCTGCGATTGGGGCAGCCGCTACCACCGCGATATTGACACGGCACCTGATCTCCCTTTCGCCGTCATTCTCGCCACAAGCGGGAATCCAGAAAGGTGGCCGAGGCTTTAGCGCTAGCAGTCCTCATCGCGCGCCGAGAGCTGAGTTCTTGGCCTTGCGTCGATGACGAATAATTGCGTAAATCAGTTATCCGCTGGCCGCATAATGCACAAGACAAAGCCGCAAAAGTCAACAATAGCGGCGATCCCAATCGTCACCCAAAGGAGCGTTCCATGTTTTCTATTCATCGGACTTTCATAGCAGTCGGCGCAACGGCCGCGCTACTGCTCACAGGTTGCGCGCAAGCGCCCAAACAGGCCGACGCCCACGATCACTCGCACGTTCGAGTGGAAGGCGCAATGGTCGCCGGTGGCCCGCGCTACGCCGTCGATGCGCTATGGCCGAAACCACTGCCCAACAACTGGATTCTCGGGCAGGTCGCAGGCATCGCCACCGCCAAAGACGACACCATCTGGATGATCCATCGGCCACTCACTTTGACCGATGACGAGAAGGGTTCAACGCTCAAACCACCACTCTCGAAGTGCTGCTCGGCTGCGCCACCCGTGTTGCAGTTTGACCGCGCGGGCAATCTGCTGCACTCGTGGGGCGGCAAGGGCGCGGGCTTCGACTGGCCCGCGAATGAGCACGGCATTTATGTTGATCCGAAGGGCGACGTCTGGATCGGCGGCAACGCCAACACCGACCACATGCTGCTCAAGTTCACGCCGGACGGCAAATTTCTCATGCAGATCGGCAAACCGGGCAAGAGCGAGGGCAGCAACTCCACCACGCAGCTCGGACGCCCCGCGCACATGGAGCTGGATGCGGAAGCGAACGAGCTCTATGTGGCCGACGGCTACGGCAACCGTCGCGTGATTGTGTTTGATGCCGCGACCGGTGCGTACAAGCGGCATTGGGGCGCGTACGGCAAGCAGCCGCAGGACGGCGATTTCCCCAACTACAACCCCGAGTCGCAACACTTCGGCATGCCCGTGCACTGCGTGCGCATGACCAAAGACAACTTGGTTTACGTCTGTGACCGCATGAACAATCGCGTGCAAATCTTCAACAAAAAGGGCGAGTTCATCAAGCAGTTCGTTTACGACGCCGCCACGCAGGGCTCCGGCTCAACGTGGGACCTGATTCCCTCAGAAGACGCCGCGCAACGCTACCTGCTCATCGCCGACGGCACCAACAACGAAGTGCGCATCGTGGAGCGCGCCACCGGCGAAAAAATCGGCTCGTTCGGCAGACCCGGACGGCAAGCCGGTGACTTTCACTGGGTACACAACATCGCGATTGATTCGGAGGGGTCGGTGTACACGAGCGAGGTGGATACCGGGAAGCGGGCGCAGCGGTTTCGGCGGGTGCAGTGATTTGCAGCACCTTGCGGCACTCCTATAAAGCGAAGTCTTCCCTTTTGAATTAGAAGGTTCTTCATGACTAAATATTTTTCTGCGTTGTTTTCACGCGACAAATGTCGATGTGTGTATTGTGGCCGCAACCTCATGGTGGACTTTGACACTTTTATGCTGACGCAAGAAGATCACCTCGTTCCATTGGCTAAGCAAGGTGAAGATGCTCTAGAAAATCTCGTAATCGCTTGTTACGTGTGTAACAAACTGAAGGGCGAATTCAAGCCCAATTTTGCATTGACACAGCTAAATCGAATTGCATATATCGACGCTGTGAGAGACGAAATCATGAAACGGCGCTCTAAAAATATGCGCGACTACGCTTCATGGACACACTCGGAAAAAAGCGTAGAGCCACCGACGTTTTAAGTGTCGTAGCAAGTAGAGTGTGCATCAGAATGCGCACCATCGTTGCACCGATCAACGTTGACTTGACGAACCTTCGGTGCGCACTTTGGCGCACACCCTACGACCTCGGTATTACAATCATTCAGGGTAATACTTCCAAGAATCCTCCATGAACCCCGCCCTCACCGTCAAGAGTCAGGTCACTTTGCCCAAAGCGATTCGCGACTATCTGGGTGTTTCGCCGGGTGAGCGGGTGACGTTTGAGCCGATGCCTGATGGGCGTGTGGCGATCGCCGCAGCATCGCCATCGAAGAACAAACGCGTTGATCCGATTGCGTCGCTGCGCGGCTCAGCAACGCGCAAGATGAAAACCGACGCTGTGATGCGTCTGACGCGCGGCGGGGACTGGAACAAGCCGTGATTCTGGTGGACAGCAATGTGCTGATCGACCTGATTCAGAACGATGCGAAATGGGCCGATTGGTCGGAGGCGCAACTGCGCCGTTTGCGCAGCAAGGAAAAGCTCGCGATCAACGCTGTGATCTTTGCCGAACTCGCGGTGAACTACAACACGGCCGATGAGCTGACGGGCTTTCTCGATGCGGCTTCAATCACGATGCTGCCGATCCCGCCGGACGCTGCATTCGCAGCAGGGCATGCGTTCTTGCGCTATCGCCGCAAGCGCGGCGTAAAGACGGGTGTGCTGCCCGATTTTCTGATCGGAGCACATGCGGAAGCGACCGGCATGACACTGCTGACACGTGATTCGGCGCGCTATGTGACTTACTTTCCCTCGGTATCGCTGATTTGCCCCTGACCAGCGGTTTGTCTCGCACGTTCGCGTGGCCATGTATTGGCTTCGCTCCAAACACCAGCATGAATGCGGGCTAACTAGTCAAATTGCGACATGTCGATAAATTCATTATTTGACATGTATACCCCATTAAATAAGGGTTTCAACGAAAGGCTGTATCTAAATTTGAACGAAGACAATTGTGGTAACGTTGCTACATTGAGACTTTATGGATGTAGCGCACCATGTCCATCACCACGCTTTCCAGCCGCGCCTTCAATCAGGACGCGAGCAAAGCCAAGCACGCCGCGAGGGACGGGCCGGTGATCATCACGGATCGTGGGCGTCCGGCGCATGTTTTGCTCACGTTTGATGCCTACAAAAAGCTCACGGGCGAACGCACACGCATCGCCGATTTGCTGGCGATGCCCGCAGGTGCCGCCGACTTCGAGCTGATGATTCCGCCGATGCGGGACTTGGCGCAGTCGCCTGACCTCGCTTGACGCCGTTGACTTTGCCTGAGCGCCACTAATGTTCGTACTCGATACCAACGTCGTCTCCGAGCTGCGCAAGGTTCGCCTCGGTAAGGCGGACGCTAACGTGGCGACATGGGCTGACAGCGTCGACGCAGCGGACTTGTACGTTTCCGCCATCACGGTGCAGGAATTGACCATCGGCGTGCTGCTGGCAGAGCGGCGCGACAAAGCGCAAGGCGCGGTGTTTCGTGCGTGGCTGGAAGAACAGCTGCTGCCTGCTTTCGCGGGGCGCATTTTGAGCGTCGACGTGGCGGTTGCCGAGAGGAGCGCGCTCTTGCACGTACCCGACCCGCGATCGATTCGAGACGGGCTCATCGCCGCCACGGCGCTGGTGCACCGCATGATTGTGGTGACGCGCAGCGTGACGGACTTTGCGTCGACTCGGGTTGCGACGCTCAATCCGTGGGTGGCGACAGAGCCTTCGTCGTTGTCTGCGACCTGATGCTTCGCTGTCTAAGCGTGGTAATAGCTTTTGCCGCACCTCAGACAACGCGCTTCGTGGCAAACTTGGGGCTGGCCAACCCTATCGCATGTGCAGAGCCCCACTATGGATTTCAACGACGATGAACACATGGATGTTTGCCAGAACATTGAATTTAGTCTAACCCGCGAGTACGAACAGAACCCGCGACTAACCGATTCGCTCTGCATTCTTGCGCTCGACAGCGCCAAGATTGCCGCGAAACAACAATTTGGCTTTGCGCAAAACGAATCTTTCTCACGCGCCCCGGAAATTCAGGGGATCATCGAGCGCTGCGTCGCCATTGCCGTGGAGCGCGTCGGCAAGGTGAACGATCTGACGTTAAAAGAGTTCGTCGCCCGACTCGACAAAATCAAGCACTCGGTGCAGCGGCATTCGGGCTCAGGTTCGCGCAGCTACTACGAATTTATCAAGGCGTTTATGCCATGAGCGCTGTGATGCAGACGATCCTGCGCCGTCCGAGCGCGCGGCGCCCGTCACAACGAACGCAATCTCACTCGAAATCATGGTAGACATTGACCGACTCACCGAGATCGAACTCATTGATCTCAACAATCGGATTGTCGCGCGCCTGAAATTTCTACAGCAGATGCGCGCCCATGCCCGCATGCTCGATTTCAGCATCGGCCAGAAGGTGTCGTTTCATCCCGAGGGTCACCCTGTGTTGCACGGCATCATCGCCAAGTACAACCGAAAAACCGTCACCGTCATTACCGAAAATGGCCAACGGTGGACCGTCGCGCCCGGATTGTTACTGCGGCCCGATAGCGCGACCAGCGCGGCAACGCCCAAGACGGCTGCAGTATCGTAATCCGCAATCGTCTGACATCGATTGCTGATTTGATAAACACTGCGACTGTTAGTTTTGGCCATAGGATCCGACATTGAGTACTGACTCGCCGCTAAAGGATATTCCAATGAAAACAATCGCACTTTTGCTCGCCGTGGCCACCGTTTCCGGCTGCGCGACGATGGCACCGCCCGACAACCCGCAGGGCGTACACGGCATGATCGCCGTCAAGAGCGCCTTTGACGCGAAGACGACGATGGATCGCTTCGAGGCCGCAGTCAAGGCC
Source organism: Burkholderiales bacterium (assembly GCA_043757535.1). GTDB lineage: Bacteria > Pseudomonadota > Gammaproteobacteria > Burkholderiales > Casimicrobiaceae > Casimicrobium. The sequence goes on along the minus strand of JAYVPF010000147.1, from coordinate 16,444 downwards.
AAGGGCATGAACATTTTCGCGCGCGTGAATCATGCGGCGGGCGCGGAGCGCATCGGAAAAACTTTGCGGCCGACCGAGGTGTTGATTTGGGGTTCGCCGCAAGGGGGCACGCCGATGCTGTTGTGCGCGCAAACGGTGGGCATTGATTTGCCACAGAAAGCGCTGGTCTGGCAAGACGTCAAGGGCGACGTCTATCTGGCGTGGAATGACCCGGTTCACCTTGTGAAAAATCGCCATGAAACACCGGGCTGTGAGGCGGCGACAACGGGGGTTGCGGCCGCGATGGTGGGGTTTGCCAGCGAGGCTACGCGATAGGGTCGGTCGCTTGTCGGAGGCGGTATCGACGCGGCGGTGGCAATCTGGAACCTGAACCCTTTTTAGCGGCAAACCGCGCAATTCAGGTCACGTTTTATTCGGAGCGTAGTGGTTTCCATAGACTTTGCGTCGATGGTGAGCAAGCGCCCACATAAACTTTCAGCGCCGTCGATGACGGCCAGCAATTTCAACGCTTCCGCCGCTTGGACACTACCGATGACGCCGACCAGCGGTGCGAACACGCCCATCTCGGCGCAAGCCGTTTCCTCGAAATCGCTGGTTTCGGGGTAAACGCAGTGGTAGCAGGGCGAAGTCGCTACGCGCGGATCGAACACGCTGACTTGCCCGTCAAAACGAATTGCGGCGCCGGAAACCAGTGGCTTTTTCGCTGCGACACAGGCACGGTTGATGGCATGGCGGGTAGTGAAACGATCCGTGCAATCGAGCACGATGTCGGCGGCGACGACAGCGCGTTGCAAGCTATCCCCTGCAAGCCTTTCCGGTACGGTCACCACGTTGACTAACGGGTTGATCGCATGGACTCGTCGCTGCAGCGACTCAACCTTCAGCTCACCCACGCTCGCGGTTTCGTGCGCGATCTGTCGTTGCAGGTTGGTGAGATCGACGCGGTCATGATCGGCGATGGTGAGGGTGCCGACACCCGCAGAGGCGAGGAAGAGCGCAGCAGGGCAACCCAAGCCTCCGGCCCCAATGATGAGCGCGTGTGCGCCGTTGAGGCGTTGCTGACCCGCCACGCCCCACTCGTCGAGCAGGATGTGGCGCGAATAGCGCAGGAGCGCGCTGTCATCGAGGTCGGGAACGGTTTTCACTCGCAGCAAGAAGACTGATCAGCTTGTGACGAGGCAGAGCCTCGGTCGGGAATCCCGCGCTAGCGGGAACGACGGGTCGCGCTAAATTATTTGCTCGGTACAGAAGCCGGAACAACCGCCTTAGCCGTGCTACCCGCCGCTTCCACGGTAGAGCGCACTACTGGCAGGCCCTTCAATTTGTTCAGCGCCTGCGAGTACAGAAAATCCTTCTCGTTACCCCAGTCAAAGCCCTTCAATTTTTTGCCATCCTCACGAACTTTGATGAGCTTGGCTTCCTGCGCGTCTTCCGACAGATCCTCATCAGCGGACGCTTCTTTTTTCTCGTCCTTGCCGACCAGATGGCGCGACAAATCTTTTTCACGTTGCAGCTTGGGGGCCATCACGCCGTCCCATGTCAACTGATCAATCAGCACATCAGGCTCAATGCCCGTGCCCTGAATCGAGCGACCGTTCGGTGTGAAATAACGCGACGTGGTGAGCTTGACGCCCGAGGTCTGCGACAGCGGGATGATGTTCTGCACCGAACCCTTGCCAAACGTCGTAGTGCCCATCACCGTGGCGCGTTTGTGATCCTGCAGGGCACCGGCAACGATTTCCGAGGCCGACGCCGCCGCACCGTTGGTCAGCACGACAAGCGGAACCGTTTTCAGAATATCCGGCGCGCTGGCCAGGGGATCGCCGCCGCGACGCGCGTAGTATTCCTTGCTCGCCATGTAGCGCGTCTTGCTGCCTTCCATGCGCCCTTCGGTGTAGACGACCAGCGCATCTTTCTGCAGAAACATCGCGGACAGGCCAACCGCCGCGTCAAGCAAGCCGCCAGGGTTGTTACGCAGGTCAAGCACCACGCCTTTCAGCGGCGTCTGCGCGTTTTGATCGGCCAGCGCCTTCGCTACGTCGGCGACCGTGGTTTCGTTAAACGTGCGCACACGAATGAACGACACACCGGGCTCGACCATCTTCGCTTTCACGCCCTGAATCTTGATCTGCTCGCGTACCAGCGCAAAGGTTTGCGTGCTGCGATCTTCTTTGCGGAACACCTCCAGACGCACTTTAGTACCCGGATTGCCGCGCATCAGGTCGACCGCTTTGGTGGTGGTCAGGCCGCGCGTCGATTCGCCGTCGACCTTGGTGATCAGATCGCCCGCACGAATGCCCGCTTTGGCCGCAGGTGTTTCGTCAATCGGCGAGATCACTTTGATGAAACCGTCCTCGGTGCCGATCTCGATGCCAATGCCTCCGAATTTACCGGTGGTGGTAGTGCGCAAATCCTTGAATGCATTTTCATCAAGGAAAGCGGAGTGTGGATCGAGGCTCGACACCATGCCGCCGATGGCTTGTTCGATCAGCTTCTTGTCGCTGACCGGCTCGACGTAATCATTCTTGATGCGGGCAAACACTTCCGAGAAGGTGCGCAGTTCATCGACCGGGATCGCGGACTTGGCATCGCGATTGGCGGTGACGCTAAACGCCAGTGAGAGCGCAATACCAATGGTCGCGCCTGCGCCCACCCACGTTACTTTTTGCCACTTTCCACTCATCATATTTCCTTGGAATGCCTTTTGTGCAACCTGAAAAACAACCGGTTCAGGCCGCTTTCGCCATATTAGACGATGATCGCTTGATTTGGTGCCAGGACGCAGCAAGTTCCGAGCCGAAACGCAGCCAGCGCGAAACGGGATTGCCTACGATACAACAGCATAAGCTCAAGCATGACGTCGGAGCCGCATCGTCAGTTTTTGAAATCGCACCCGAAAGTCAGAAAAAAGGGCGGCCCATCGGAGGAAAGGCCGCCCTAAACGTCACCACAAACGGACCGGGGGAAGCCCGTCGGGGGAGGATGACGACGCACGGTAGAGGGATCCGCCGCACATCGTCTTGCCACACTCATTAAGATAGGTTGCGTTGCGAAAAGTTCAACGCATTCACCGGTGATTTCGCGAAATCGCGGAAGCCGTTATTCATCGCAACAATTTGTCTCCAGCCCCTATCTTTTCCGCGCTTCGGCCTTAAATTGAATCGATGAACGCTCGCTTTGCCGTCATCCAATTCATGTGGCCCTTCGTGCGCCCCTACGGGCGGCGCATTGCGATTGCTATGTTTGGTCTCGCCCTGGCGGCCACCTCGGTGCTCGCCATTGGCGAGGGCCTGAAGCGTGTCATTGACAAAGGTTTCTCTGCGGGTAGCAGTAGCGAGTTGGACAAAATCCTCCTCATCATGGTGAGTCTTGCGCTGGCGCAGGGCATCGGCGTTTACATCCGCTTCTCGAACATTTCGTGGGTGAATAACCGTGTGGTGAACGATATTCGCCAGCGCGTTTATGCCCATCTGCTGACGCTTTCGCCCGCGTTTTTTGAACGTGAACGGGTCGGCGATGTGCTATCGCGTTTGTCCAACGACACGCAGGTGCTCGAAGGTGTGGTTACCAACGCGTTCTCCTGGGCGCTGCGCAATCTGGTGATGGTGGCGGGCGGACTCGTGATGCTCGCGATTACCGCGCCGAAGCTGCTTGTCTACGTGCTGATCGGCGTGCCTATCGTGATTGCGCCGGTGGTTTTTCTCGGGCGCAAAGTACAAAAGCTGGCCAAGGTCAGTCAGGATCGCCTCGCTGATTCGATGGCGCGCGCTGATGAGACGATTCACGCGGTGCGCACGGTGCAAGCCTATGCCCGCGAAAGCTTCGAGCAAACGCGCTTCTCGGATCGCATCAATTCGTTGTTCGACAACGCAGCGTTGCGCGAGCGCACCAGCGCCACGCTCTCGGCCATCGTGATCGTGCTCGCGTTCATCTGCGTCTCGGTCATTCTGTGGGCCGGTGGTCACGACGTGCTCGCAGGCAAGATGACGGCGGGCGAGTTGTCGGCTTTCATGTTTTATGCGGTGATGGTGGCGGGTTCGGTCGGCGCGATCGCCGAGGTGTTCGGACAGTTGAAACGGGCGACCGGTGCCAGCGAGCGCATTCGTGAGTTACTCGCCACAAACACAGAAATCGCAGCGCCGCTGAGTCCCGTTGCACTGCCCTTGGCGCGCGGTGAAATTACGTTCGATAGCGTGACATTCAGCTATCCAACACGCCCGGATTTGGAAGCGCTGAAAGATTTTTCACTGGCGGTGAAACCCGGTGAAGTCGTCGCGCTCGTTGGGCCGAGTGGCGCGGGTAAAAGCACGGTGTTCCAACTGTTGCTGCGCTTCTATGATCCGAAGCGGGGCGTCATTCACGTTGACGGCGTTGACGTGAAGTCAGCCGATCTCAGCGCGCTGCGTGAACGCTTCGCACTCGTGTCGCAAGAGCCCGTGATTTTCTCGGGCAGCGTCGCCGAGAATGTTCGCTATGGCAATCTCAGCGCGACCGACGCCGAGGTGCGTGCCGCTTGCGATGCGGCGCACGTCACCGAGTTCGCCGCTGCCTTACCGAAAGCTCTGAAGACAGAACTCGGCGAGCGCGGCGTGCGCCTTTCAGGCGGGCAACGCCAACGCGTCGCCATTGCCCGCGCCATCCTTGCTGATCGCCCCGTGCTTTTGCTGGACGAGGCAACCAGTTCGCTCGATGCCGAGAGCGAGGTGCTGGTCACCGACGCCATAGAACGTCTCGCAAGAAAACACACCACACTGATCATCGCGCATCGGCTATCCACCGTGCAAAGCGCCGACCGTATCATCGTGATTGACGACGGTCGCGTGATAGCACAGGGCACGCATGCTGAACTCATGGCGGCGTCGCCGTTGTACAACAGGCTTGCGTCGCTTCAGTTAAAGGCTTGAAAGCCGAACTTGCAGGCGCGGCGCAAGCCTCGAAATGCGTTGCAGTGGGGCCACTTCGCGTCTAAAGTCGCTCCAATAGCGTTGATGTCGAGCCCACCACCCAACGCCCGTCCTCAATTCATGGTAAGTTACGTGCCCAAGGCGCGATAACGATGGCAGCTGCGCGCTTTGAGGAGCAACGAAACTATGTCCCTAGCGATTTTGGCCCTTGATTCCGGTGGACAGCCCAAGGGCTGGATGACCCCCGAAAATGCAGTGTCGCAATATGCGCGCGGCGGCGTCGTCTGGTCGCTCGGGCAAGTGATCTTCACGTTTCGTGGCGGTATTCAACGTTGCAGCGGCGAGCGTAGCGTGATCGAGGTGTCCTCCATCATCGCCTGCGAAGGCGAACACAAACACAGCACCTGGAGCCCGGTATCGGCGCTGCCAGGTCGCGACAATCGGCTGCTGTTTTCTCGTGATCGACAGCTCTGCGCCTATTGTGGCGACGAATTTCCCGAGTCGGTACTGACGCGCGATCACATCATTCCGCGCTCACAGAACGGCAACGATACGTGGGAAAATTGCGTCACCGCCTGCCGCGATTGCAATCTCAATAAAGCGGGCCGAACGCCTGAGCAAGCGGGTCTGCGCTTGCTCTACGTTCCCTATCGCCCAGTCAAAAGCGAGAAGATGATCCTCGCCAATCGCCATATCCTGGCCGATCAGATGGAGTATCTGCAAGCGCTCGCGAAGACGCATAAAAAGCACATGCGGACGGCGTAGTTTTTTCCGTTAGTCGGCACCTCTAATGGAAAAAAAGGTACGCCACACACACCGCCGCGATCACTCCCGCCAGGTCAGCGATTAAACCGTAGGTGATTGAATAGCGCGTCCGGGTAATGCCGACCGCACCGAAGTACAGCGCGATGATGTAGAACGTGGTGTCGGTTGCGCCTTGCAAGATGCTCACCAGCCGTCCGACAAACGAGTCCACGCCGTAGGTTTTCATCGCGTCGATCATCATCGCGCGGGCGCCGCTGCCGCTCACCGGCTTCATAAGCGCAGTAGGCAGTGCGGGCGTGAAGTCCGTGTTAAATCCCAACTGCGAGAACACCCAGGTGAAGCCCTGCACGATGAAGCCGAGCACACCCGATTGCCGCAGCACGGCGATGGCGACCAGCATGCCCACCAAATACGGGATGATGGTGATTGAGGTCTGGATGCCGCTCTTCGCGCCTTCGATGAAGGCCTCGTAAACGTTCACGCGTTTGCGCAGCGCCGCCGCCATGAAGACCACGATGATTGAGAGCAAAATAAAGTTGCTCGCGACTTTCGAGACGGTTTGAATTTCGTCCTTCGTCAAATACACGCTGAAATACCAGACGATGGCAAGAATCACGCTGGTCAAGCCGACCATCCAGCCGAAGATTACTTTGTCGAGCAGATTGATACGTTGCTTGAGCGATACCGTGATCAACGCAACGAGGGTGGCTACATAGGTCGCGATCAAGGTCGGGATGAAAATATCCGAGGGATCCTTCGCGCCGAGCACCGCGCGCTGCGCCATGATCGACAGCGGAATCAGCGTGAGCCCCGACGTTTGCAGCACCAGAAACATGATCTGAGCGTTGCTCGCCGTGTCCTTTTGCGGATTCAGCTCCTGCAAACTCGCCATCGCCTTCAAACCAAACGGCGTAGCAGCGTTATCCAGGCCCAAAAAGTTCGCCGAAAAATTCATCACCATGTGCCCGGTCGCGGGATGGTCTTTCGGCACTTCGGGAAAGATGCGCGAGAAAAATGGCGCGATCAATTTCGCGATGAAATCAATCGCCCCCGCTTTTTCGCCAATCGCCAGAATGCCCAGCCACAGCGTCATCACGCCCGCCAGCGGCAGTGCGATTTCCATGACGGCGACGCGCGCCGAATCAAAGGTGCCGTCGATGATGCGCTTGAAAACTTCGCCATCGCCTAAGAAGATCCACTGCGCGAGCGCCGCCAGAAAGCCGACGATGAAAAATCCGGTCCACAGATAGGTGAGTGCCATGCGGCAATGATAAGCGCGCCGCGCGGCGCAGTGGCGCACTGCGGATCAACTTTGCCTCGTCATCGAATGACACAGCGCGACGCTGGCAGAATTGTGCTGCGCTATTCTTCTACGCTCCGTCCGACTTTTGCGCTTTCCCAAGGGCGCTTGCAATGCATGAACCGCTTTGTCTTACTTTTTGCGACCCCGCTGCTTGCACTTTTAATCGCCGGTTGCGCCACGGCACCACTCCCGGTTCCTGCCGTGAAAATTGACAGCACATTCACCTCGAAAAGTCAGGACAGCCGCGCGCAGTTCCTGATCCTGCATTTCACCAATGAGAACTTCGAGCGCTCGCTAAAAATCCTGACAGAGGGTTCAGTTAGCAGCCATTACCTCGTCGATATCAACCCGCCTGACGTCTATCGGCTGGTTGACGAATCGCGTCGTGCTTATCATGCAGGCATCAGTCGCTGGGGCACATCCGCCGGTCTGAACGCGTCGTCAATCGGGATCGAAATCGTGAATCTGGGCAACCAGAAAGGCCCGCTTGGCACGATCTGGTTTGACTATCCCGATGCGCAGATGGACGTCGTGATTGCGCTGGTGAAGGACATCGTCAAGCGGCATCAGATTCGCGCAGACCGTATCCTCGGCCACAGCGATATTGCGCCGGGGCGAAAGGTCGATCCGGGGCCGCGTTTTCCGTGGAAACGGCTCGCTGATGAAGGGCTGATTCCGTGGCCGGATGCGGCGTATGTCGCCGCGAAAAAACCGGTCTATGAACTGCAACTGCCAGACATCGCGTGGTTTCAAAAACAGCTCGCGCTCTACGGGTACGGCACGCCGCAAACTGGGGTGATGGACAAGGGCACGCGCGACGTATTGGAAGCGTTTCAACTGCGTTTTCGTCAGAGCAAATTTGATGGTCGGCCCGATGCCGAGACTGCTGCGATTTTGGATTCGCTGACGCGGCCTGAGGCGTTGGTGAAATAGTGTGGCGCGCATTCGCCCTTCCGCTCGTGGCAGCGTGCACGCTCACGTCATGTCATCACATCGCGATACCCATCATGCCTCCTCCCACTGATCCAATGGCCATGCTCAACGCCGAACTGGCGAGCGTCGTCAACGATCAGGAGCGCCCGCTCGCGAGTCTTTCGGTGCTTGCGATTAAAGGCGGCGAAGTGGTCTATCAAAATCAGTTCGGCCATCGCTACATTGACAACGCAAACCCCGCGAAGAATCTGCCCGCGAACGCAGATACGCTGTACCGCATCGCCTCGATCTCCAAGCTCGTGACGGCGATTGCCGTGATGCGGCTGGTCGAGGCGGGCACGTTATCGCTCGATACTGATGTGAGCCAGTATCTCGGCTGGTCGTTGCGCAATCCGCATTTTCCTGATCTGCCAATTACGCTTAGGTCTTTGCTCACGCATACGTCGTCACTGCGCGATGATGGCGGCTACTACTGGGAGTACGCGACGCCGATTCGCGATGTGCTTGTTCCCGGTGGACGACTCTACGGAAAAGGTGCGATGTGGGCAACGAACGCCGCGCCGGGGCAATATTTTCAATACGCGAATCTGCCGTGGGGCGTGATCGGCACAGTGATGGAGCGCGCGACCGGCGAGCGTTTTGATCGTCTGATGCAGCGTCTGGTGTTTACGCCGCTTGAGCTGCGCGGCGGTTTTCATCCCGCCGATTTTGCGCCCCGCGACGTGTCTGATACCGCGACGCTTTATCGCAAGCGCACGGAAATTAATGGGCGCGAAGTCTGGGATTCGTCACCTGCGACAGGGCCGTGGACGGCGCAGGTCGACGACTACCGATCTGACGCCCCGATGCCACGCGCGAAGGCCGATTACGTCATCGGCAGCAACGGCACCGCTTTTGGCCCGCAGGGCGCCTGTCGCCTTTCCGCCGCCGGACTGGCAAAGCTCATGCGCCTGTTCATGGGCGCGGGCGCTGTCGACGGCGTGCGATTACTCAAACCGGAAACTGTCACGCAGATGCTCGCGACGCAATGGCGATTCGACGCGTCGCGACCCAACGGCGGCACCAGCGAATTCGGTGATGCGCAGCAGCTGTTCAATGAATGGGGCCTCGGCAACCAGCACTTCCTCGACATCAGCGGCCGAGAGCGCGGTGACCGGTTAGTCGACGATGGCGGATTCACTGGCGTTGGCCACTTGGGTGACGCGTGGGGGCTTACCGCTGCCTTCGTGTTTGACCCGAAAACCAACGACGGCGTGATCTTTCTCGTTGGCGGAATAGGCGCAAATCCGGAAGCATCACGCGGCCATTATTCTGCGTTTTATCGCTATGAAGAACGCATCCTCACGGCGCTGATTCGGCAAGCACTACGGCTATCAGCTTTTCGCTGAAAGCGCCGCTGCACCGGGGCTGTACTCGCACAGAGCATAATATCGACTATGAAAAATTTGGCGCGGCAGCCCAGATGAAATGGTCGTTTCACGCAAAAGCTGAATCGATGGCTCGCGCGTGTCAAGTCGTACCCCTACTGCTTTCTACGACGCGCTTAAATAATTTTCACCGCTCGGCCAATAAATAAAATCGGGCCCGTCGGGCGATTGATCGGCGAGCCGTTGTAGGGTTCCAGCGTGATTTCGAAAAGCTGGTTCGGTTGCAGCGGCGGCAGCTTGTCGAGCGGGACTTCCAGCGACTGGCCGGGCTTGACTAAGCCCAATGACACCGGGCCTTTCCAGTCGTCGCCCTTGGTCCAGAACTGTAGCGATTTGTCGCCGGGAACTTCCATTTTTCCCAGTGGAATCAGACGTGCCTGCTGCGAATTCGTGCCCGCTTGTACGACCCAGCCGGGGGCCTTGTCCTGCGGGCCGACGAGCACGACCATGTAGCCCGCCGGCGCGGGCGGCGGCGCAATCTTGGTGATCACGACTGCGCCCATGAAGGCAGCAGTTGCGAAGCCTGATGCAGCGAGGCCGCGCCACAGATTAAGGCTGTCCCACCAGCGTGCCGATGGTGTTACCAACGCACGGGCAGCGGGCGTCGCCGCAACGGAAGATTCAATGCGCGACCTCAGCGCGGGAGACGGTGCAACCGGCTCAACCAGCTCGGCAAGCGCAGCAAGATTCTGCTCCCACATTTCAATCGCGGTGCGCAGCGCGGCATCATTAATCATGCGCAATTCAACTGCGGCACGACTCGCGGCGGACAACGTGCCGATCACGTATTCACCGGCGAGCACTTGCAGGTCATCGGGCGATAGCTGGGTGTTCATGCCATGCACTCGCGCAAGGAAAGCAGACCGCGCCTAATCCACGCCTTGACGCTGCCGAGCGGCGCGTTCAGGCGTGTCGCGATTTCGCTGTGTGAGCAGCCGTCGAGATACGCAAGCATGATGCTGTTGCGCTTAGCCACATCCAGCCGATGCAGGCATTCGTCGAGCCGCCCGATATCAGCAGAAATTGCAAACGCTTGCGCCATCGGTGCCGCATTGGCGACCGCCTCCGCTTCAATCGCCTCGATGGCCTCTTCATCCGCCGACACTTCACGCCCGCTGGTACGGACAACGCTGAGCGCCTGATTGCGTACCAGCGAGTGAATCCAGCCGCGACCCGAGCCGCGCGTGGCGTCGAAACTTGCAGCTTTAGTCCAAACGTTCATGAAGGCGTCGTGCAGCACATCCTCTGCGCGCGCGCGATCACGCACGATGCGTAACGCGACGCCAAGCAAACGACGGCTTTCGTGGTGATAAATGCGGTGAAGGGCCTGCTGCTCGCCACGGGCACAGGCAGCGAGTGCTGATTCGTAGTCAAACGAGGATGGGGTGGTGGTAAGCAAGGCGGGCGGGGCTCAGTCAATGCATTTTGTCGGCAGCGAACGCGAACGGCGGGAGGAGCAAGCGTCCCCGCGATCACACAAAATGATAACTGAGCGACCCGCCTCCGAGTCTGCCTTTTTCTCAACATCACGATCAAGCCAGACTCAATCGTGCTCACCCCGCGACCGATGATCGGTGCGCGCTACTGAAAATGGGCCGGACTGGCCCATAACTCAGGCGGATCAGGACGCTTTGTAGAAAATGTAATCGGCCTGGTACTTGACGATTTCTTTCTTGCCTTTGCCCGCTGCATCGCAGGCCATGGCAGGGGCGACGCCGCCCCTGGTCGCGACGCGCTGGATGTAGGTGACGCCGGTCATTGCGCCTGCGCCCATCGCGGGATTCGCCTTCACCAACTGCGATGGAATGTTGCCAGCACCGGCCGGGGCGACGGCCACTTGCGCGCCAGTCAGCTTGGAGCCGTCCATGTTTTCCCAGGTTGCAGGCGGGCCGAAATATTTGCCGATTTTCTTGCCGCTGCGATCATTCAATGCGGCGTCCGGGCCAACGAATACCCATTCGTATTGGCCTGCCATGTCTTTCTTGTCGCGGCATTCGTACGTGATCTCACCCACTCCCACAGTTTCCATCGCGACCTTGTTGCCCGCAGGCACTTTGACCGCATCCGGAAGCGCGGCCTGATCGTACATCGGGGCCATCATCGGCGCGGACGCGCAGGCGGCCAGGATCGAGCTGAGTGCGGCGGCGGCGAGCGCGGTCGAGAGAGTTTTGCGTTGCATGAAATGCTCCTGAATTTGTTGTGTGTCGTAGCGGAAAGGCGACAGCTTCGGTTGCGTGTGAACGCTCAATCGACGCGTCGCTACCCGTACTACGATTCAGGAGGGCGAATGGATGCAGTCTCCCGAAATATTTTTTTGTGAGCTTTCATTTTGGTTATTGGCTTTTCTGTACGATCACCGCTCCTCGGGGGCTGTAGCTCCTAATCGCCGAGGGTCGACTTAGGTTCTATTTTGCGCCTAGCCCCGGAGTAGTCGTCGATTCAGGACAAAGCTATAGCGCGAATCGCGTCGATCCGAGCCTCACGGACGGCGTCGGCAATGCGCTCCGGTTTGCCGATCGCCACCATCGCGGTGGCCACCGCTCCGGCATCCACCGACTGCATGGCAGCCAGCGCCGCCAACGCAGTGATGCGCGGCTGAAATACCGGAGTTGCAGCGGTAGGGGCTCCCCCGTCGATACCGACTCGCGAGCACTTGTCCGCCTCGCAGGCATCTAGCATCAGGGCGAATCGTTCGGGTCGGCGTAACACGTCGCAGCGCGTCAGCAAATCATGCACTGTCGCGGGGCGCAGCTCGGCAATTTTGCCAATATTTCCATGCTCCGCTGCGACGTGCGCGGCCAGATCACTACATTCACGCGGCACGCGCCAACGCTCACACAATTGGTCCACCAGTTTCACGCTGCGCGCCTCGTGCCCATGATGCGCAGGAAGGGTGTCTACCGGCGTCAAACCCTTGCCCAGATCATGCGTCAACGCCGCAAATCGCGTCGCCAGCGACCAGTCTTTTTGCGCGGCATAGTCGATCACTTGCATCGCATGAACGCCGGTATCAATCTCAGGATGCCACTGCCGTTTCTGCGCCACGCCCCACAGCCGATCAATCTCCGGCGCGAGCACGGACAGAGCGCCGCAGGAGCGCAGCACGTCGAACATGCGTGAGGGTTTCACCGCCATCAAGCCGCGCGAAATTTCCTGCCAGACGCGCTCAGGGACCAGCTCGGCGATCTCGCCGTCGGCGACGAGTTTTTTACACAGAAGCAACGTCTCCGGTGCGACCGCGAAATCGCTAAATCGCGCGGCAAACCGGGCCACGCGCAACACCCGCAACGGGTCTTCAGCGAATGCATCACTGACATGGCGAAACACCTTCGCCTCAACGTCGCGAGCGCCCCCATGTGGGTCGACAAGCTTGTCGATGGGATCGATCAAATCGCCACGAACTTCCAGCGCCATCGCATTGATCGTCAGATCGCGACGCTGCAAATCGTCTTCCAGAGTGACCTCGGGCGAGGCATGAAAAGCAAACCCGGAGTAGCCGCGACCGCTCTTGCGTTCGGTCCGCGCGAGCGCATATTCCTCGTTCGTTTTCGGATGCAGGAACACCGGAAAGTCCCTGCCCACAGGCTTGAATTTCGCTGCCAGCATTTCGTCAACCGTCGCACCCACCACCACGTAGTCGCGATCACTGGCGGGCAGGCCCAAAAGCTTGTCACGAACGCTGCCGCCGACCTGATAAATTTTCATATCGCAATTATCGACGGTTGCTGCTCGCAGACCCCACCGCAGCGCCAGCGGAGTGCGCTTCGACGCCGCGTTCTGGCAACGATAAAACGTCGACAACGAGCAGCATGGCACGGCAGTGCTAGTCGCGTCCGCGATGCCCGCCACGATTTATCGCAACATCATGAAGGCGCTGGATGCGTGGGACGATCTGCAGAAAACGACGTTCTCTGAATCGGATTTCGTCGATACGTTTCTTGAAATTTTGCGCGAGGCGAAACGTCAGCAATCGCAGCCGGAACCTGCGGTCGCGCAAGTCGACGTATTGCATCCAGGTTCGTTGTGGAACGCTCGTTTGCACGCTCGGCATCGCTGCCGGATCCGCAATTTCAGCGACGCCCTGAGCCGAAAAAGCGTTTGCGAACCCTTACGGAAAGGCCATCGAAACCAGTGACAAAGAGGCGCTGGTCGGCTTTTTGCACACCGAGCGCGCACATCCGATGGCGCTCGATTTCTACAAAACGATGGTGGGCGAAAGTGCTGGGGCCAGGATTGAGGAAATCGGACTCAAGGACTTGAGCGCCGCGGATAAACGAAAGATCTCCAACTGCTCCGGCCCGGACGGTAAACCGACCAAAACCAACATTCCGATTGTGAAGAAACTCACGATGAAGCTGGAGAAAAAATAGCCCGGTGGCACGGCAACCAGCACCTGCAGCTTCTTTATCGGTGCAGCCAACGGCAAACTCGTGATCGCGCTGCCCGCGACGTAGTTTTTGAACGACCGCGACCCCGCTCAGGGAGTGTCAGTTTTACGCTGAAAATGCCACTGCATCGGGGGAGGGCGTAGAATTCGTCAATAGTCGAAAAGTCATGTTTTAGGCACTTAGCCCCAGCGCAGCGGTCAATGCAGCCAAAAGCTGCTAGCGTGTTTGCACTTCCAGCGCGGACAAAAACTTCATCGCGTGAACACGCGTCGCCAGCACGTTGTCGCTCGTGCCGCACATTTCAACCGACGCCCGCAAACTTGAGCAAACGTTCGGCCGACGCGGGTCGCCGAAGATCCGGCAGCGGTTATCGTCAGCCAACTGGACACAACGAACACCCGCTGGTTTACCGGTTGCCCTACTTGCCGAATCGTTGTCCGGCATGGCTGCAATCGGCGACGAAATCGAAGGTGCGATGCAGCACGCACCACAGCCCGCGCGGCAATTCATGAGCGCGCTAGCAACGCATCAATCACCGTCGCGAATCGCGCGTCTGAGTGTGGATGAGTGTTTGTAAACGACGCATCCAGCGGATGCCAGAAATAGTCGAAGATCAGCCCGTCTTCCTCCGGGCTGCCTGTCGCCGTATGCGACCAGCGCTCTGGCAATGGCTCCGCTGCGTCAAAACGGAAGATAAACCAGCGCTGCTGCGTCGGCGTCCGTTCCGGAAAAACCTTGTTCTTCGAGCCCGTAAATTTCATTTCGGCAATGAGCTGAGGCGTCGCAGACAAACGCACTCCTGACTCCTCGGCAAGCTCGCGCACCACCGCCTGCGTGGGCGTTTCACCGGGTTCAATCGTGCCCTTGGGCAATTGCACGCCAGCGTCCGAATGCGGATGACAAAACACCAACACGCTGCCGCGCTGCACCACGCAGGCGCAGGCCTTTTCAATCACCGGCATTAACGCTTTAGTCGAAGGCAACGCGTTCGATTGGCCGACGCGTTCTAGGGTGCCAAGCGCTCGATATGCCAGCCGCCAAACTGCCGCTGAAACAGCAACCGGTCATGCAGGCGCGAGCGACGCCCCTGCCAGAACTCCACCATCTCGGGCACGATCACGTAGCCGCCCCAATGCGCCGGACGCGGCGGGTTGTCGCCCAATCGCGATTGCGCCTCGGCAAAGCGCGCCTCCAGCGCCTCGCGGCTCTCGATCTTTTCGCTTTGTGGCGAAGCGTGTGCGCCGATCCGTGAAAGCAGCGGACGCGAGTTGAAATATTCATCGGAAATCGCGTCGTCCACCTTCACCACGTGGCCCTCGATGCGCACCTGACGCTCAAGCTCCACCCAATGAAAGCTCAGCGCCGCCCACTGCGACTCGGCCAACTCGTGTCCCTTGCGGCTCTGGTAATTGGTAAAAAACACAAAGCCGTTTTCATCGAAACTCTTGAGCAAAACGATGCGCGACGACGGTCGCCCGTTGCTGCCCACGGTCGCCAGATTCATCGCCGTCGGCTCCGGCAGCTGCGCCTTCAGCGCGTCATTCATCCACCGGCCAAACTGGGTAAATGGATCAGCCGCCAGATCGCGCTTGCCGAGCGAGGCGAGCTTGTAGTCTTTGCGGAGGTCGGCTAAGTTAGTGCTCATGCTGTCATCCCTTGTGCCGTTGGGGCGTGCTATATTGATGTGTATTGTTGCACACACTATCAATGGTTAATCTGGAGTTCGTCATGCGACTTAACGATCTACCCGCTAGCGAAAAAAAGCGTGTCAATGTGACACTCTCTGCAAAGCTTATTGAGGATGCTAAGGCTTTTGGCATCAACGTGTCGCAATCGGCCGAGGAAGGTCTGCGCGCCAAAATCAAAGAAGTGAAGTCTGCGCAGTGGATCGAAGAAAATCGGGACGCGATGCTGGCTTACAACGACTGGATCAAGACGCACGGCACGTTTGGCGACCGGGTTCGTGCATGGAAGAAAAAGAATGCCGCAGTTTGACGTTTACAAGCCCGCTGGCCAATCGGGCGTGCATTCATTGTTGCTTGACATTCAATCCGATTTGATTGGGCTCATTGGCTCGCGCGTGGTTGTGCCGATGGTGAAGTTCACTCAGGCACCGAAGCTGACACAACGACTCAACCCGGTGTTTGAAGTGGGATCGCAGAAATACGTCGCGCTATTTCAAGACCTGCAGTCCGTCACGCTTGAAATGCTCGGCGCTCGCGTTGGCAACCTCGCGGACAAACGATTCGAAGTAACAACCACGCTTGATTTCCTATTTCAGGGCTACTAATGACCGCTAAGTTCCACGGCACCGACTCCTACATCACCACCCCCGACCTGCTGCTCGCCGTCAACGCCGCGCTCACGCTGAAGCGCCCGCTCCTGATCAAAGGCGAGCCCGGCACCGGCAAAACGCTGTTGGCGGAAGAGGTCGCTCGCGCGCTCGGCTGGCCGCTGTTGCAATGGCACATCAAGAGCACCACCAAGGCGCAGCAGGGCCTGTACGAATACGATGCGGTTTCGCGCCTGCGCGACTCGCAGCTTGGCGAGGAGAGGGTCAAAGACATCGCCAATTACATCAAGCACGGCGTGCTCTGGGAAGCGTTCGAGAGTGATGTGCCCACGGTCGTGCTGATCGACGAAATTGATAAAGCCGACATCGAATTTCCGAACGACTTGCTGCGCGAGCTCGACCGCATGAGTTTCGACGTTTATGAAACGCAC
>JAYVPF010000146.1:0-6223 GCA_043757535.1 Burkholderiales bacterium | reverse complement strand
CGGGTCGCGGCAGAGTCGCTCCTACAGCGGCGTCTACGCTTTTGCGATATGACTATCCACCGCTTCAATCACATCCTCGGGATGATCAGCAGTCGCCTCGGTTGGCCCATCGTTCAGCTTGATGAAGCCGTCGCCCAGGCGTTTTATCGCCTCGCCGTAGTGCGGCGCAAAGTTCCCGAGCAGCACTTAGCGGTGAACGAAAAGACACCAGCGGCTGCCGTCAATTGCCTTTCACCTGTTTACCGCATCCGAAGCGACCGGTTCCGTGGAAGAATCGGCCCACGATGCATGCCGATTTCCCGCTTTGAATCCCGCCATCACATTGGCGCTGAATAACTGGCCGTTCGCCGTCTGGCTGCGCTCGGCACCGTTGGTGTATCCCACGCTGGAAGCAATGCATATCATCGCCATCGCGATCACCTTTGGTTCGCTGTGGATTGTTGATTTGCGCCTGCTTGGCGTGCGCCTGTTCGGGCTGGGCTCGATTGACGTGCGCACGCTGGCCACCGCTACTTTGCCGTGGACGCTCATAGGATTCGCGCTCGCGGCTATGGTGGGTAGCCTTATGTTTCTGGCGCGGGCGTCAGATTTAATTGGCAACGGTGCGTTTCTGCTGAAGATGCTGCTGCTGTTTACAGCGGGCACCAACGCTGCGATTTTGCATAGTCGCGGCCCGTTGAATCCGGCGAGTCTCTTCACGCGCGGGCAAGCCCTCTTCTCGCTCTTGTTATGGATCGCGATAATTGTCTGTGGTCGCTGGATCGCCTACGTTTAATTTCTCTGTGGAGTCATCATGTTTCGCGTCCTTCTTGTTTCTGTGCTTGCGTTTTTGGGCGGCGCGACGTTCGCGCATCACGGCTGGAGCAGCTTTGATGAAACGAAACCGATTTACCTTGAAGGCATTGTCAAAAGCGTGAAGTGGCAGAATCCGCACGCCGAATTCATGCTCGAAGTGAATGGTGCCGCGCCGCCCGCCGCGCTCGCCCGATTCGTCGTACCCAAGCAAAGCGCAAACATCGATGCGGTCATGATTCTCGGCACAGCCAAAGCTCCGACGCGAAAAGACAAAGTCTGGGAAATCGAACTCGCGCCTATCACGCGCATGGATTCGTGGAAAGTCGCACCGATCAAAGCCGGTGCAAAAATTTCTGTCGTTGGCTACACGCAAAAGGATGAAAAAGGAGAGGCGATTTTGCGCGTGGAATTTTTGATTGGTGACGGTAAGGTGACGCCGCTGCGGTCTTCGCCGACGCAGTAGGGTCGCGACGCACGCAGTTGCCGTCCGCCCCCACCCCGCCGTCATTCTCGCTGTAGGCGGGAATCCAGAAACGTTGCGGCCACTGTAACGCAAGGCAGTGCTCTCCGTGGCAACTGTCTGGATTCCCGACCTTTGGTCGAGCATGACGGCACGTGTGGTGCCCATGGCTACGTCTGACCCGCTCCCTATAATTTCAACTTGTTCGACTGATATCGCGTGAGGCGAAGCCTCTCGTGAGGTTTTCTTTTGCCCGCTACTTCTGAAACTACTGCTTTACTTCCTGCTCTTCCTCGCAACGGTGAGCGCGCCACCGTTGCTCGCCCCGCCGGTGCAGGCACGGCACTCGCGCTGGCACGCCTCGCGGCAACGCTGCGCGCGAGCAAACGCACGCTGATCGTCATTTGCGCCGACGCCCAGGACGTGCATCAGCTCACCGTTGAGATCGCGTGGTTCGATCCGTTGCTGCGTGTACAAGAGTTCTCCGATTGGGAAACGCTGCCGTACGATCATTTTTCACCACACCCGGACTTGGTCAGTGATCGCCTGAAAGCGCTCTATGCGCTGGCCACCAACGCGTGCGACGTGATGATCGTCGCGGCGACGACCGCCACGCAAAAACTGGCACCACGCAGCTTCATCGCCGCACGCACATTCGCGCTCAAAAAGGGGCAGCAACTCGACGTCGACAAGCTACGCCAGCAGATGACGCTCGGCGGTTACACGCATGTCACGCAGGTCGTCTCGCAAGGTGAATTTGCCGTACGCGGAGGCATCATCGACATCTACCCGACGGGCGGAACGTTGCCCGTGCGACTCGACTTGTTTGATGACGAAATTGAATCGATCAAAACCTTCGAGCCCGACACGCAGCGCACGCTGTATCCCGTCAACGAACTCTCACTGTTGCCCGCGCGTGAGTTCCCGACGGACGAGGCCGGGCGTACCGTTTTCCGCCAGCGATTCCGCGAAGTATTCGAAGGCGATCCGTCGAAATCTGCCGCATACAAAGATGTATCGAACGGCATTTTTCCAGGCGGGATTGAGTATTACCTGCCGCTATTCTTCGATGCAGCAGAAACGCTGTTCGATCATGCGCCGAAGGATTCCATATTTACCATCCTCGGCGACGTACACACGGTGCTCACCGACTTCGAACGAGAGACGCGTGAGCGTTGGGGCTTGCTGCGCGGCGACAGCGCGAGGCCATTGCTCGAACCAGCCGAGTTGTACTTTGGCCGTGATGACTTTTTGCATGAGCTGAAGGCCTATTCGCGCTACGAGCTTAAGAGCAAGGTAGGCGAGAAGAAAGCCCCCTCCCCCTCGGTGGGGGAGGGCTGGGGGGCGAGGGGTGTTGGATCGGAGAATTCAGTTGACTCTCCCAATAACCGTCCCCCTCTCCCTAACCCTCTCCCTCCGGGGGAGAGGGGACAAACGACGCATCGCGTACCGCCGATGGAGATTGATCGTCGAAAGGAGCGCCCGCTAGGTGCATTGGCTGATTTTCTTGCGAACGCGACGAAACACAAAGGCCGCGTGCTGCTTTGCGCCGAAAGTTCAGGCCGCCTGCAAACGTTGCAGGAAATGTTTGTTGAGCATGGCCTGACGCCGCACAAAGTTGAAGATTTCACCGGATTCCTCACGACGACCGAAGCGTTCTGCATCGCGCCTGCACCGCTGTTCACCGGAACGATTCTCGTCGAAGAAAAACTGAGCTTCGTCACCGAAGCCGAAATCTATCCGAGCACCACGCGCTCGACGCGTCGCAAACGTGTGAAGACGAGCAACATCGATTCGATGTTGAAGGATCTCTCGGAGGTCAAAGTCGGCGACCCAGTCGTGCATGCGGAACACGGCATTGGCCGCTATCTCGGCCTCGTGTCGCTCGACTTGGGCGAAGGCCCCACTGAGTTCCTGCATTTGCAATACGCGAGCGACGCACAGCTATACGTGCCGGTGTCAAACCTGCATCTGATTTCGCGCTACAGCGGCACCTCGCCTGAGCACGCGCCGCTGCACACGCTGGGCTCTGGACATTGGGAAAAGGCGAAGAAAAAGGCCGCACAACAAGCGCGCGACACCGCTGCCGAACTCTTGAACATTTACGCACAGCGCGCCGCACGAATAGGCCACGCATTCAAGGTTGACTGGAACGACTACGAAGCGTTTGCAGCAGGGTTCGCGTTCGAGGAAACGCCCGATCAAAGCGCGGCGATTCAGGCCGTCATTCAGGATTTGGTCGCCGCGAAACCGATGGATCGCTTGGTCTGTGGCGATGTCGGTTTCGGCAAAACCGAGGTCGCGTTACGTGCGGCATTTGTCGCGCTGATGGGTGGCAAACAGGTAGCGCTACTCGTACCGACGACACTCTTAACTGAACAGCACTACAACACGTTCAAGGATCGCTTCGCGCCGTGGGCGATTCGCATTGAAGAGTTATCGCGTTTCCGGTCGCCCAAAGAAGTCAAAGCCACGCTACAAGGCATGGCTGAGGGCAAAGTTGATCTCGTTATCGGCACGCACAAACTCATTCAGCCCGACATCAAGTTTAAGAATTTGGGCCTCGTCATCATCGACGAAGAACATCGTTTCGGCGTACGTCAAAAAGAGCAATTGAAGAAGCTGCGCGCCGAGGTGGATGTGCTGACGCTGACCGCGACGCCGATCCCACGGACGCTCGCGATGAGTCTCGAAGGCATTCGCGATTTCAGCATCATTGCGACCGCTCCGCAGAAGCGCCTTTCGATCAAAACCTTCGTTGCGAAAGGCGGTGATGGCATCATCCGCGAAGCGATTTTGCGCGAACTGAAACGCGGTGGTCAGGTGTATTTTCTGCACAACGAAATCGAGACCATCGAGAACATGCGCGAACGGCTGGAAGCCCTCGTACCCGAGGCGCGCATACGCGTCGGTCACGGCCAGATGGGCGCGGTGCAGCTCGAAGGCGTCATGCGCGATTTTTACCAGCAACGTTTTCAGATTCTGCTGTGCTCAACCATCATTGAAACGGGCATCGACGTTGCCAACGCCAACACGATTCTCATCAATCGCGCCGACAAATTCGGCCTCGCGCAGTTACATCAACTGCGTGGTCGTGTCGGGCGTTCGCATCATCAGGCCTATGCCTATTTGCTGATTCCCGGCGACGACGCGATCAGCGCGGACGCAAAGAAACGTCTGGAAGCGATCACGCAACTGGAAGACCTCGGTGCGGGCTTTTACCTCTCCATGCACGACCTCGAAATTCGCGGTGCAGGCGAAGTGCTGGGCGACAACCAGTCGGGCGAAATGCAGGCGATTGGCTTCTCGCTCTACAGCGAAATGCTCAATCAAGCCGTGAAGGCATTGAAGGCGGGGCGCGAGCCTGATTTGGATGAACCGCTCGGCGTCACTACCGAGGTCAATTTGCACGTTCCGGCGCTGATGCCCGCCGATTATTGCGCGGGTGTGCATGAGCGCCTCGTCATCTACAAACGCCTAGCGAACTGCGAAGATGAAGACGCGCTGAACGATTTGAAGGAGGAGCTGATTGACAGATTTGGTTTGCTTCCACCGGCCACCGAATCGCTCGTGTCCGCACATCAATTACGCATCGCGGGCAAGGCCGTCGGCGTCAAGAAAATCGACAGCGCCCCGGAACGCACGATCATCACATTCAAACCCAAACCCAGCTTCGAGCCGATCAAACTCATCACCCTAATCCAGAAAGATGGACGATACCGTTTACATGGGCAAGACAAAGTGAAAATCGAGCGTCCCGTCCCGCTGCTCAATGATCGCGCGCGCATGGTGCGAGAGTTTTTTCTGGCGCTGCAGTAGCTCAAGCGAACGCTCCGCGCTACCCTCAGCTTCAGGCCACAGCGCTGGAAAATAAAAACGCAGCGTGGGTAACGATTGGGGGAATCTGTCGCTCGGCGGCTTCGACCGGTATGAAACTCGACCCTGCGCCGTTTAGTCATTTTGGCTAGTGACTTACGCGATTCGCGCCAGCGCGCGCTTCTCTCAAAAGCGCCGAAACATCGTAGTTTGCCTTGCGATTAAGTTGTGATTTAACCGACGCTTGGCGTGTTGCATCCGAGCTTGTTAGGCACGCAAGCGCGGCTTGGGCGGTTATGCAAAGGTAGTCGGCGCACAGAACTCGACGCTGACCCCTTCTGTTCCTTTTGCATCCGACCTTGGGTAGGCGCGCAAGCGCGGCTTGGGCAGCAGTGCAAAGGTAATCGGCGCAAAGAAGGCGACGCCGATGCCTTTAGTTCGTTCGTCAACAGTATTTGAGGCCGATCGAATTGACCCTGCAATCCGCTTCACAATAAGCTGTCTTTATGTCGTCTTCGAAGTCTTCGTAGGGTGGGCAGCCTCTGCACACCAGCACCGTTGCAGCATAGACAGAGTCGTTTCGCCACCTTTTGGTGGGCACGGGGTGCCCACCCTACCCGGCTTTAGCTGTGCGCTTTGGCTGTGCGCAGAAATATTTCAACCTGGCCCATCTGAACTCATTCGCGGCAACCGATGCAGCGATTGTTACTGAATTGCAAGTGATGACACCTTCGAGCGCACAAATTTCTACGAAATAGCAGCATTCAACAAGTAGGCAGAGACGGTCGCGGCATAATCTTGATTCATACCAGCACAAGCGTGCGCCGTGCGTGCTCACGCTACGCTGCAATTTTCGGCTAGGAAACCATCATGCTGTGGAGCGAAGTTCTCACCAACCCGTATCTAAAAGATTTGCCGTTCAAGATTGAACTCAACCGTGCCGGAAAGATTGAAATGAGCCCAGCGAGTAACCTGCATGGAAAAGTTCAAATCGAAATTTCGCGGGAATTCGATAAACGACGAGGCGGCGTGGTGATCGCGGAATGCAGCATTCAAACCAGCAACGGCGTGCGAGTAGCCGATGTTGCATGGCTCACTGCTGCACAGTTCAAAGCCTTCGGAACGGAAACCCCTTACCCCAGCGCCCCAGAA
>JAYVPF010000145.1:0-6235 GCA_043757535.1 Burkholderiales bacterium | reverse complement strand
AAGCAACTCGAGCGTGCGTTGGTGCTTCCGCTTCATAGCGCATGGTACCACAAGCGGGTACTACTGCTCGCCGGCGCTGTCTTCGTGACGGCTAACGTAATATAACTTTGCACGAGAAGTTTATATTTTTATACGCACTTGTCCAGCATTGGATGAGCGGTGCAAAAACAGTTGCAAAGTAAAGCGGCTGTGATTTATACTGTTGTTATGAACAGTTTAAGTGCAAGTGCGCAAAATCTACCCAAGCCGCGCTTGTTGACGCAGCTTCGGGACTGTATTCGCACGAAGCATTACGCGCTTTCGACCGAGAAGGTTTATGTACACTGGGTGCGCACTTTCATTCGTTTTCATGGCATTCGGCATCCTCTTGAAATGGGAGCGCAGGAGGTGGAGGCGTTTTTGACTTACCTGGCCGTTGAGCGCAAGGTGTCTGCGTCAACGCACAATCAGGCGCTGTCGGCGCTTTTGTTCTTGTACCGTGGTGTGCTGCGCGTTGATCTGCCGTGGTTGAATGAAATTGGGCGACCGCAGACGGCGCGACGGCTGCCCGAGGTGCTGACGGTGGATGAAGTCCGGCGCACGCTTGCGGCGCTCGACCGGCAGGCACCTGAGCATTCGTTGTTTGCGCAACTGTTGTACGGCACCGGCATGCGCATCCTTGAGGGTTTGAGACTGCGCACGAAGGATGTGGATTTTGAGCGTGGGGCGATCATCGTGCGCGAAGCCAAGGGCAACAAGGATCGTGTGGTGATGTTGCCCGCTTCACTGCGGGATGCGCTGAAGCAGCAACTGCGTTTGAGCCATGCATTGTGGGAAACCGATCGTGCTGCGAACGTGCCCGGTGTCGAAATACCGAATGCGCTGTCGGTGAAGTATCCCCACGCCGGTGAAAGTTGGGGTTGGCACTGGGTGTTTCCGCAGGCGACGTTATCGACCGATCCGCGAACAAAGGTGGTGCGTCGGCATCACGCCGTTCCGCAGACATTCCGTCGCGCGCTCACGGCCGCGCTGCGTGCGGGTGGCGTGACTAAGCCAGCCACCGTGCACACTTTGCGCCATTCGTTTGCAACGCATTTGCTGCAGGGCGGCGCGGACATTCGCACGGTGCAGGAGTTGCTCGGGCACTCCGACGTGAAGACGACGATGATTTACACCCACGTTTTGAAGATCGGCGGTGGGGTGAAGAGCCCGCTGGATTCGCTCGATTTCACGACGCCGCGCCCCCGGCCGGATCGCGAAGTGCTCGCCGCGATCAATGCGATGACGGTGTGATGCGCGCTCGAAAGCGAACCTAAAGCTTTTTCGTGAAACGCTTATTGCATCGGGGCTAGAGCGACATGCGGCGACATATCGACTCTAGACTAATTGCGCTTCTAGCCCCAATATAATATGGCTTACAGCCCGAAGCTGCTATCGCGGTTGAAGGTAAAAAATTCGCGCAAGCGCGTTTTGATGCGTTGAATCGGTCGCCGCAATCGCGCTGCGCAGATAATGGGGGTGCTCTCATTTCCACCGCTTCGACGCCCCTTATGCCCCCTGAAATCGCCTCCCTGCAACACGCCGCAGCACTCTGGGCGTTTGTGCTTGCCTTCGTCTTCGGCGCGGTGGCGCAGCGTAGCAATTACTGCACGATGGGGGCGATTTCGGATGCGGTGAATTTTGGTGACTGGACGCGGGCACGGATGGCGATTGCCTCGGTCGGCGTGGCGATGATTGGCGTGGCCTGGCTCAAAGCGAGCGGCACAGTGGACATCGCGAAATCGTTTTATGTCGCGCCGAAATTGATCTGGTTGTCGCATATCGTCGGCGGTCTCGCGTTTGGGTTTGGCATGACGCTGGCGTCCGGTTGTGGCAGCAAAACCTTGATTCGCGTGGGCGCGGGCAGCTTGCGGGCGCTGGTGACATTGCTGGTCATGGCAGTGTTTGCGTGGTTCACGTTGCGCGGCATTTTGGGGGTATTTCGAGTCGCAACGGTGGATAGCGTTACGGCGACATTTGCAACCACGCAAGATCTGCCGTCGCTACTCGGACTCTCTGGCACAACGGCTGCGATCATGGCGGCGTTAGTGGGCCTCGCGTTCGTGGTGTTCGCCTTCATCGGTCGCGAATTTCGTGCCGACCGATGGAACATGATCGGCGGCGTTATCGTGGGCCTCACCGTGATTGCGGGTTGGTACGCGACGGGGCATGTGGCGTACATCGCCGAGCACCCGGAATCGCTGGAGGCGGCGTGGGTGTCGACCAATTCCGGTCGCCCGGAATCGCTGACATTCACGGCACCGCCTGCGTACCTTCTGGAGCTGCTCGGTTTCTGGAGCGACAAGAGCAAGTTTGTGACCTTCGGCGTGGCCAGCGTGATCGGCGTGATTGTCGGCGCGGCGGCGATGGCCTTGGTGACAAAGACATTTCGCTGGGAAGGTTTCGCGTCGACTGAGGATTTGAGCAATCATCTGGTCGGCGCAGCATTGATGGGCTTCGGCGGCGTGACGGCGCTGGGATGCACCGTGGGACAGGGCCTGTCCGGCATGTCAACACTGGCGCTCGGGTCGTTCATCACGGTCGCGGCGATTGTGCTGGGCTGTCGTGCAGCGCTGGCGTATCAAATGCGGCGGCTGGATCGGTTGGGGTAAGTGCTTGGCTCGTTACCCGGTGCCACTGCTTGTGCCGACGTTTTTTGCGCAACACTATTGCGGGCTGACCCCGGCACAATAGCGCCATGACTAACGCAACTCAAACACCCAGCGCCGCAAGTTCAGCGGGCGCGTTCGACATCTCGACCAAAACCAACAACCCTAATGCCGGGCTTCGCGGCAACTATGCGGCCATGGCCGCAGACTTCACCGTGCAGCAACGCATGAGCGATTACACCAACGCAGAGCAAGCGCGTTGGCTGCGACTGGTGGAGCGACAACTGGCGCTGATCCCGGGTCGTGCTTGTGAAGAATTTCTCCACGCCGTGCTCGGCAATCCGGCGCTTGATATGCGCCACGGCATTCCGAGCTTCGCGGACGTCAATGTCGCGCTCAAAGCGGCGACGAACTGGCAGCTGGTCGCGGTGCCGGGGCTGTTGCCGGACGATGTTTTCTTCACCCATTTAGCCAATCGCCGCTTTCCGGTGACGGTCTGGTTACGGGAAGAGCGTGAGTTCGACTACATCGTCGAGCCGGACATCTTTCACGATTTTTTTGGCCATGTACCGATGCTGTTTACGCCGGTTTATGCCGACCATCTGGAGGCGTACGGACATGGCGCGCTCAAAGCGAAACGTCTCGGCGGACTCGACTGGCTGGCGCGGCTGTACTGGTACACGATTGAGTTCGGCCTGATTCGCGAACACGGCAAAGTATTGGCCTATGGAGCGGGTGTTCTGTCGTCACCGAAGGAACTGATCTACGCGCTGGAGAGCCCGATTCCTGCGCGCTTGCCGTTTGATGTGATGACTTCGATGCGCACGGCGTTTCTGATCGACAATGTGCAGACGACGTATTTCGTGCTCGATTCGTTGCAACAACTGCGCGATGACACCGCGCCCGACTTTACGCCGCACTACGCCCTGCTACGTTCCGAAGGTGCCCAGCCAAGAGCGCCCGTAGCGTTTGCGCATGAGCAAATTCATCGCCCCTGAACTCAGCCGCATTGTGTCGTCCTGCCGTGTTCGCAAATCCTCGTCTTCCAGGCCCGTGTGAGCACATGCGGCTTGCAGTGTCCGTAAACACAAGTCAGGGCCTTAGCCTTTGCGGCCCCCCGCCGTCAGACCACCTACGACACGCTCCTGAAAAATCGCAATCACAATTGCCACCGGCACGATAGCGACGACTAACGCGGCCGCGATGATGGGCCACGGGAACGTGAATTCGCCCTGATAGAGCGTACTGCCAACGGGAAGCGTGCGCATTGCAGCGCTTGAATTGAGCGAAAGCGCGAGCAGAAATTCATCCCACGCATTAACAAAAGCAAGAATGCTGGCCGTGAACACGCCCGGCGCCGACAACGGCAACACCACGCGCCACAACGTGCCGAAGCGCGTACAGCCATCGATCATCGCGGCGTTTTCAAGATCGCGGGGAATACTCTGGAAAAAACTCACGAGAATCAGCGTGCACACGGGCAGGTTGAGCACCACGTAGGGAAACACTAAAGCCAAGTAGCTATTGAGCCAACCCAGCGCCCGCATCGTCTCAAAAATCGGCACTAATAGCGTGACCCGCGGAAACATGGATGACGCGATGATTGCAGTCAGTATCAACTGGCGACGCTTCAGCTTGAGCCGCGCAATCGCATAGGCGGCGAATGCCGCCACGACGAGTGAAATCACCGTAGAGAGCAGCGCCACAATGACGCTGTTTTTCATGAACACCATAAACAGCGGTTGCTCAATGGCAGCACCGACGTAGTTTTGGAGCGTCGGATCTTGCGGCCAATACGTAATAGGCTTCTGAAAAAGCTCGGTACTAGACTTGAACGATGTCAGCAAAATCCAGATGGCCGGAAAGAAGCCGTTAATGACAACAATGGCTGCTGCAAAAAAACGCAGACGGGCGGGGGTGAATACGCAGCCGTTCACACCGCGTCCTGCTTGCTGATGTGCCGCAGATAAACGGCGGTCAACAGGAGCGACAACACAAACATGCCGACGGCAAGCGTCGAGCCGTAGCCGATGTCGAGATAGTCGATGGTCGTCTTGTGGATATACATGGCAAGCGTTTCCGTGGCGTTACCCGGCCCGCCCTTGGTCATGGTGTACGGGATGTCAAACGTTTGTAGCGCGGTAATGGTGCGAAAAATCAGCGCCACCATGATCGATGGCATGAGCATTGGCAACGTAATTTGGGTGAACTGTTGCCACTTCGATGCGCCGTCGACTTCGGCCGCTTCGTAGAGTGATTTGGGGATCATCTGCAGGCCCGCCAGCAGGACGAGCGCCATGAAGGAGGAGGCTTTCCAGATGATCGCGAGGCAAATCGCGGCGAATGCCGAAACGGGTGAAAGCAGCCACATGCGCGGCTCCCCGCCCATGCGTGCCCACACATCGTTGATGAATCCGTATTCCGTATGAAAAAACCAGGCCCAAATCAGGCCCGCAAACGCAAGCGGTAAAGCCCATGGCAACAAGAGCGCCAGGCGCACGGGCCACTGTCGTTTGAACGGCAGGTTGGCGAGTAAGGCGAGCCCCAATCCAACGAGCAATGCGCCGGGCACGGTGACCACAGTGATAATGACGGTGTTTGGCGTCGCATCCCAAAATCCCGCGTCTTTCATCATGTCCGCATAATTTTGCAGGCCGATGAATTTGCTGCCTTGTCCACCCGACAAGCGCATGTCAAAAAAAATGTTGTAGAACAGTTTTCCGATTGGATAGACGACGATCAACAGCAACAGCAACAGCAACAGCAACAGCAACAGCAACAGCAACGCCGCTGGCGCGAGCAGCATCACGCCGAGCGTTTTTTCACTCGGATCACGCCGGCGATCAAGCAGCGACGGCGTTGACAAAAGAGCGCTCGATCAAGTCGTCGTTTCCGGCGCGGTTAGCAACGCTGCGCGCGCCGCCAACCGGGATGGCCTCAGCCACAAAAAATTCAAGGAACGACGCATCAACTTTTCGCTGGAATCGCCATTGTATTGGGGCTTGACAGACATTTAGGCATAAGTCGAGTTCATAGAGAAATTAGCTGTAGCCCCAGTAAAATGGTGGTTGTACGAAAAAGTTGTTACGTCACTTTATCGCATCACGCGACGCAGCTTATTGTCGATTTCCGCCACACCGTCTGCCGGTTTCATCGTACCGGCGAGCATGGCATTCGTGGTGGTGCGCAGTGCGTCGGACACTTCGCCGTAACGATCCGACATCGGTCGGCCTCTTGCTGCCTGAACCACCGGTAACGCATCTTTGTAATGCGGTAGTTTCTTCAGCACATCAGCGTCGCTGTAGATCCCGTAGGGTGGGCACCCCGTGCCCGCCAAATGGTTCATTGTGCAACGACGGTTGCGATGCGCGCAGCCACGCCGACGACATGGTCGTTCGTGGATGACAATGGGTTCAGTGCGCAACCCATGGGTTCATCATGCGAAGATGATTGCCCCATTGGTGGGCGCGGGATGCCCACCCTACGGAGCTGGTCAGGAAATGAATGATCCTGATTAGTTACGTGCCTCAGATAGACGCCCTGTAACCCACGCTGTCATGTTGAGCGAAGCGAAACATCCGGTGGCATACGCAAAAGCTCGTGGTGAT
>JAYVPF010000144.1:0-23594 GCA_043757535.1 Burkholderiales bacterium | reverse complement strand
AAATCATTCAATTTGTCCGCAAAATAGCGCTCACCCCAGCGCCAGTCAACCAGCAAATCCTTCGTCAAAAAACTCGCCGCCACCATGCGCAAGCGGTTGTGCATGTAGCCGGTCTGGTTGAGCTGCCGCATCGCTGCATCCACGAGCGGATAGCCGGTGCGGCCTTCGCACCATGCGGCGAAGCGCTCGGGATCATTGCTCCAGCGGATGGCGTTGTATTCCGGCTTGAACGCGCCTTCGACTACGCGCGGATTGTGGTGCAGAATGTGGACGTAAAAATCGCGCCAAATCAGCTCTGAGAGCCAGACTTCTGCGCCGCGTGAGCCTTCCTGCCAGCGCTGCCACGCCGCAGCCGCCAGCCCGCGAATCGATACCGTGCCGAAGCGCAAATGCGTCGACAAATACGACGGCCCTTTGATCGACGGGAAGTTTCGCGTGTCGCTGTAGCGGTCGATTCGTTCCAGAAATTCGGTGAAGAGTTTTTCGCCGCCTGACATGCCGGTGGGGAATTTCAGTTCGCGCAGATTGGTGCGCTGAAAGCCCAGTGATTCGAGTGTAGGGACGGGCTCCGAACCCCATCCCCACCCCAGCCCTCCCCTTGAAGGGGAGGGGGTCAAAGTTCCGCCCCCTTCAAGGGGGAGGTTAGGAGGGGGATGGGCTTCGGTGGTCGCAGAAGCAAGTTTGTGCTGGTGCGCCTCAGTCGGATACGCCTTCACATAGAAAGCCTCCATCCGTTTGATCCATGCGTTCTTGTACGGCGTAAACACTGAGAAGAACTTACCCGCACCGGTCAGCACTTCGTCCTTCTCGAAAATGACGTGATCTTTGCGTGTTTCGAACGCAATGCCATGTGCTTTCAATTGTTTCGCAACGGCTTCATCACGCGCCAGCGCCGACGGCTCGTAGTCGTGATTAGTGAATACTGCGTCAACATCTAGCAGCTGCGCAAGCTTTGGGATCGCGTCTCGCGCCACGTCGTGCAACACGTGCAAACCCCCGCCCATCGCCTCAAGCGCGGCCCGCAGCTCCACCACACTTTCCCAGATGAATTCAACCCGTCGATCAGCTTTGTCAGCCAGTGCGTCGAGAATTTCGCGATCAAATACGAACACACAATGCACGCGCTCTGATTGGGTGAGCGCGGCATGTAGCGCGGCATTGTCAAACGACCGCAAGTCGCGGCGAAACCACATGAGGGAGGAGGTATGAAGCATCCGCTCATTTTGCCAGCCACGTAGAATTAACGACATGGAATCAAGCTGCCTCGCTGGCCACTTTCTGATTGCCATGCCCGCCATGGCTGATCCCAGTTTTAAGGGGACGGTCACCTATGTGTGCGAGCATAACGAGCGCGGTGCGCTGGGCGTTGTTGTCAATCGCCCGACTTCGCTTACGATGGATTCGCTGTTTCAGCAAATCGCCGTTGAGGTGTCCGATATCCGTTTGTCGCAACGGAAGGTGCATTTCGGTGGCCCGGTCAGCGTGGAACACGGGTTTGTGTTGCACCGTTCGCATGGATTGTGGAACTCATCCATCGTCGTGAGCGACGAGCTTTCGCTGACTACGTCAAAAGACATTCTTGAAGCGGTCGCTGGCGGCACGGGGCCGGCCGAATGGCTCCTTACTCTAGGCTATGCCGGTTGGGGCGCGGGCCAGCTAGAAGAAGAAATCGCCGCGAACGCATGGCTCACGGTGCAGGCCGACGCTGACATGCTGTTCGTGACGCCACCGGAAGATTTGTTGAACGCCGCGATAGAACGTCTAGGAATTTCTCGATTTGCTCTGTCCAGCGTCGCGGGGCATGCGTGAACAATCTCACGTTTCTCGCCTTTGATTTTGGCGAGCGACGTATCGGCGTGGCCCTTGGCAATGATTTAACTGAGACAGCGAACCCGCTCACTGCGATTGAGGCAATCAACGACGACGCGCGATTTGCGGCGATTGGTGCGCTGGTGAAAGTGTGGGGGCCGAGCGCATTTGTTGTGGGCCGTCCATCGCACCCTGATGGCAAGCCGCACGCGATGACCGCGCGTTGCGAAAAATTTGCGCGGCAGTTGACGGGTCGCTTTGATCGGCCCTCGTATCTTGTGGATGAGCGCTACACCAGCGTCGATGCGGCGCGGGCGCTCGCTGTCACCGGCAGTCGACTGTCCGGGCAAGACAGAAAAAAAGCGATAGACGCCGAAGCCGCGGCGCAGATTCTGCGCCGTTTTTTTGAGGAGGGTGCTATGACTGCAAACATCGCTGTCACCGACATAGAAGCCAGCAAAACCTCATGACGATGGACAACCGTAATCTGCCCGACGCTGAGGCATTGTTCGACGATTTGAAGGCGCAGATGATGCCAGCCATCGCCTATGACGCGAAACTCGTCGGCGTGTATTCCGGCGGCGCATGGCTCGCGGATCGGCTGGCTGCCGAGCTTGATGGCGAGCATGAAGTCGGCTACATCGACGTGTCGTTTTATCGCGATGATCTCTCCACAAGTGGCCTGAAAAACAATGTGCGCAGCACGCAGATCCCCTTCTCGGTGCAAGGCGCGCACATCGTGATCGTGGATGATGTGCTGTTCACCGGTCGCTCGATTCGTGCGGCGGTGAACACGTTGTTCGATTATGGTCGACCGGCTTCAGTGCAACTCGCGGTTCTGGTGGACAGGGGCGGGCGCGAACTGCCGATTGCCGCTGAGTACGTCGGCGCGCCGCTCATTGTTTCGCGCGAACTGATGCTCGCACTCAGCAAAGACGACGCCGGAAAATTCACCCTAACGACTGAACCCTGGATGCAACGTTGATGCTCTCGAAGAAGAATTTGCAACTCAACGAAAACGGCGATCTGCATCACCTGCTCGCCATTGAAGGACTGCCCAAGCGCATCATCGAGCGCATTCTCGATACGGCCGAGAGCTTCGTCGGCATTAACGAACGCGAAGTCAAAGTCGTGCCGCTGTTACGCGGCAAATCGATCTTCAATATCTTCTTCGAAAATTCCACGCGAACACGCACCACGTTTGAGATTGCTGCCAAGCGTCTGTCCGCGGACGTGGTGAGCCTCGACGTCGCGCGCTCTAGCACCAACAAGGGCGAAACGATCCTCGACACCATCGCGAATTTGACCGCAATGCACGCTGATATGTTCGTCGTTCGTCACGCCGAAAGTGGTGCGCCTTACTTGATCGCGCAACACGCTGCGCCGCATGTGCATGTGGTTAACGCGGGCGACGGTCGCCACGAGCATCCGACGCAGGGCCTGCTCGACGTATTCACCATCCGCAAATACAAAAAAGATTTCACGCGTTTGACCGTCGCTATCGTCGGCGACGTGTTGCACTCACGCGTTGCCCGCTCGCAGATTCATGCGCTGACGACGCTCGGCGTGCCTGAAGTGCGCGTGATCGGGCCGCGAACGTTGTTGCCGGCTGATATCGAACGGCTTGGCGTGCGGGTGTTCACGTCACTCGAAGAAGGTCTGAAGGGCGTGGACGTGGTCACTATGCTGCGCTTGCAGAATGAGCGCATGACGGGTGCGTTGTTGCCCTCGGCGAGTGAATATTTTTCGCGCTACGGTCTGACGCCGCAGAAATTGGCTCTGGCTAAACCAGATGCCATCGTGCTGCATCCCGGCCCGATGAATCGCGGCGTAGAAATTGACTCCGCCGTCGCCGACGGTAAGCAATCAGTGATCCTTCCGCAGGTGACTTACGGCATCGCCGTGCGCATGGCCGTGATGGCGATTTTGTCGGGGAGCACGCGATGAAGATTGCCATTCGCAACGGCCGCGTCATCGATCCAGTATCGAGCTTTGACTCGCAGGCAGATGTGTTCATCGCGGCCAGCAAGATTGTCGCGATCGGCGAGCAACCCGCCGACTGGCGCAGCTTTCGCGACATCAACGCCGAAGGTTGCATCGTCGCACCCGGTTTGGTTGATCTCGCGGTTCACGTCAAACGCGGCACGCTCGCCACCGAACTGGCGGCGGCCGCAGCAGGTGGCGTTACCAGTATGGTCTGCTCGCCAGACACCGATCCCGTGCTCGATGAACCGGGCCTCGTGGACATGTTGCGGCTGCGCGCACAATCGTTTCACAGCACGCATCTGTATCCGCTCGGGGCATTGACCAAGTCGTTGGCGGGTGTTCAGCTCGCAGAAATTTCCAAACTCGCGCAAGCGGGCTGCATTGGATTCTCGCAGGCAGATCGGGCCGTACTCGACACGCAAGTGTTGTTGCGCGCGATGCAATACGCCGCGACGTTCGATTATTCCGTGTGGCTGCAACCCGAGGATTTGCATCTTGCAAATAATGGCGTCGCGCACGAAGGCGAAGTGGCCTCGCGATTGGGGCTCGCAGGCATTCCGTCCAGCGCCGAAATAGTCGCTCTAGCAACCCACATCGAACTCGCGCGCGTGACCGGCGTTCATCTGCACGTCTGCCGCGTGTCCACCGCCGGGGGCGTGGCGTTGATCCGCGCGGCCAAATCTAGCGGCCTAAAAGTCAGCGCCGACGTGGCGATCAATCACCTACACCTGATTGATCTCGACATCGGAAACTATGATTCGAACTATCGGTTGTCGCCGCCGCTGCGCTCCTCGCGTGACCGCGACGCGCTGCGTGCCGGTGTGATCGACGGCACCATTGACGCCATCGTCTCCGACCACACGCCGCGTCAGGACGACGCCAAGCAAGTGCCGTTCGGCGAAGCCGCGCCGGGCGCGACGGGACTGGAAACCTTGCTGTCGCTCACGCTCCGCTTCGCAGAATCGGCGCGCATTCCACTCAGCAGCGCGCTCGCACGCATCACGCATCACGCGGCCGAAGCTGCAAACCTCAGCGCGGGACGTTTGGCGGTCGATGCGGTGGCGGACGTGTGCGTGTTCGACCCCGGCGCTTACCGCCTGATCAACAAAGCAGGCTTCAAAAGCGCAGGCAAAAATTCTCCGTTCCTCGGCTATGAGTTGCCGGGTGTGGTGCGGGCGACCGTGACGGCAGGGCATATCGCGTACGAGGCGGCGGCTTAGCTCACGAATCGTTGCAACCAGCGGACAGTCGCCCCTGCGGGCGACGCCCATTTGCAGCACAGCCGCAAATGCCCGAAAATAAAGCCTTCCGTCCCGAAGCAGCACCCCTTTTGACTACCACCTCGCTCGAACTTTCTCTCGAGCCGATTGATAACGCAACGCTCGCCACCGTCTGTGGCGCGATGGATGACAACATTCGTCGGGTGGCCACTGCTTTCTCGATCACCATCAATCGCCGCGTCGGCATGCTTCGTTTTGAAGGTGAGACGGCTGCGGCGTCGGCTGCGAAAAAGGCGATTGAGCGCTTTCGCTACATGGCGAAGCAGGGCAAGCGCGATTTGACGGAGGAGGACATTGATCTCACGTTGGCAGAGCTGAAATTGCCTGTCGTGCCAAATGGCATTTCGACCTTCCAGCAGATCGAAGCGGCGGCGGCTTCGATTCCCTTGAAGGTCAAGCGCGCCGATCTTGTGGCGCGTACGCCGACGCAGCTCACGTATCTGCAGAACATTCGCGATCACGACATAACGTTTGGC
This sequence comes from Burkholderiales bacterium, assembly GCA_043757535.1. Lineage (GTDB taxonomy): Bacteria > Pseudomonadota > Gammaproteobacteria > Burkholderiales > Casimicrobiaceae > Casimicrobium. The sequence continues at coordinate 18,043 of JAYVPF010000144.1, read as the reverse complement.
ATTGGTCCGGCCGGTACGGGCAAAACATTCCTTGCGGTGGCATGCGCGGTGGATGCCTTTGAGCGCGACCTGATCAAGCGCATTGTGCTGGTTCGACCGGCGGTTGAAGCCGGCGAGCGGCTGGGCTTTTTGCCCGGCGACTTGATTCAGAAAGTGGATCCGTATTTGCGCCCGCTGTACGACGCGTTATTCGAGCTGATGGGGTTGGAGAAGACGACCAAACTCATGGAGCGAGGCACCATCGAAGTCGCACCACTAGCGTTCATGCGCGGACGCACGCTGAACGGCGCTTTCATCATTCTGGACGAGGCGCAAAACACCACGCCCGAGCAGATGAAAATGTTTTTGACGCGCATCGGTTACGGCACCAAAACCGTGGTGACTGGTGACCCGACGCAGAACGATCTGCACAAAAATCAGAAGAGCGGTTTGCATGACGCGCAGCATGTGTTGCACGGCGTGCCGGGGATTGCGTTCACCCGATTCACCAGCGTCGACGTCGTGCGCCATCCGCTGGTGCAAAAGATCGTGAACGCCTACGAGCGGCAAAGTTCGCAGGACAATTCGTGACGCTGTCGGTCTGCGTGCAGTTTGCGTCGGCGGCGAAACACTTGCCTGCACGAGCGCAAGTGCGTCGATGGGCGCTGGCAGCGCATCGTGATGCTGTTGCAGATGGCGAGGTCACCATTCGCTATGTGGACGAGAAAGAAGGCCGAACGCTCAATCGTGATTTTCGCGGCAAGGATTACGCGACGAACGTGTTGACGTTCGTGCACGAACCGCCGCCGTTTCAACCGAAAACCGCGCCGGAGTATTCCGCCGATATCGTCATTTGTGCACCGGTGATCGCACGCGAAGCTCGCGAGCAGAACAAAACACTGGCCGCGCATCACGGACACGTGGTGCTGCACGGCGTGCTGCACGCTCAGGGTTTGGATCATGAGAACGACACCGACGCCGCCGCGATGGAGGCCCTTGAGATTGCACTGCTGCGCCGATTTCGTATAAAAAACCCGTATGACATTGAATGACGTTATCCATCAGCTTTTCGCTGGAAACACGCCCGCATTGGGGCTAATAGTGAATTGGGTCGTAAGTCGACAAGCTGCGTATTGGCGATGTAGCCCCTATAAAGCGGTCGTTTTAAAGAAAAGCTGTATGTCGGTCACCACCCGAACTTTCCGATAATGAGCGAGGCCGAACCGCGCCCGAAACCGTCGCTGTTTGAGCGTCTGTCGACGATGCTTTCCGGCGCACCGGAGGATCGCGAAGACTTGCTCGACATGCTGCGCGATGCCCATGAGCGCAAATTGCTCGACGCCGATGCGCTGTCGATTTTCGAGGGCGCACTTGAAGTCGCCGAGATGACAGTGTCGGACGTCATGGTGCCGCGCTCGCAAATGGACGTGATCGAAATCGACGATGATCCCGCTGCCATCATCACCGAAATGGTCGAGACGCGGCACTCGCGCTATCCCGTGATCGGCGCGGATCGCGACGAAGTGGTGGGCGTGCTGCTGGCCAAAGATCTTCTCGCGTACCTGGTCAATGCCGAAGCGTTTTCACTCAAGGCCGTGCTCCGTGCGCCGGTGTTTGTGCCGGAGACGAAGCGGCTAAATGTGCTGCTCCGAGAATTCCGTTCGCAGCGAAATCACATGGCCATCGTCATCGACGAGCACGGCTCGGTCGCGGGCCTCGTCACCATCGAGGATGTGCTCGAACAAATCGTCGGCGAGATCATTGACGAATACGATTACGATGAAGAAGCGGACAACATCATCGCGGAATCCGCGACTAAATGGCGGGTGAAAGCGTCGACCGAAATTGGAGCCTTCAACGAAAAATTCGGCACAGAATTTAGCGACGATGACTCGGGCACAGTGGGTGGAATCCTCATGCAGGAATTCGCGCGCGTGCCGCATCGCGGCGAGTCCATCACGCTGGGCGGCTTCAAATTCACCGTGTTGCGTGCCGACGGACGACGAGTCTGGCTGATGACGGTAGAGCGGGCTTGATCGTTCGCTGGTTGATTCCCTTCGCTGCAGCGATTGTCGGCGCGCTCACCGCGTGGCTGGGCTTCGCGCCTAAGGGCTGGTGGTGGTTCCCATTTGTGGGATTCGCCGTGCTCGCGGCGCTGATCGCTCGTGCGCCGACGGTCAAACGTGGCGCACTCATTGGATTTTTATTTGGCCTCGGTTACTTTCTCGCGGGCGTGGCGTGGGTGCGCATCAGCCTGAATGAATTCGGCGGCATGCCGTTGCCGATGGCTTGGCTCGCGGCGTTCTTGTTTTGTGCTTTCCTCGCGTTGTATTCGATGCTAGCTGGCGCTTTCACAGTCTGGGCGAGACCGAAAGATCCGTGGTTCTTTGCGTTTGTGTTCGCTTCAGCGTGGACGTTTGCCGAATATTTGCGAGCGCATTTGTTTACCGGGTTTGAGTGGTTGAGTGTGGGAGCGTCGCAAGCGCCACTCGGCGTGATGAGAGGCATTGGCCCGTTATTTGGGACGTTCGGCGTCACCTTTTTTGTCGTGCTTTTCGCGGGGATGCTGTCGATCGTTTTGTCGTGGATTCTCAAACCGGACGGCTCGAGTCGACGCGGAATCGCTTGGCGATGGTTCCGCCTGGAGTTGCGATCAGAACTGGCATTGGCTGGAATGGTCGTCGTTGTGACAATCGGCTACTTCATCAGCGATGTCGCATTTAGCGAAGCGACCGGCCAACCGGCTAGGGTCTCGCTGCTGCAGGGCAACGTTGCGCAATCGATGAAGTGGGAACCCGAAAAATTCGCCGACACATTGGTGATGTACGAGCGGCTCATCAACCGAGCAAAAGGCGAGCTCATCATCCTGCCAGAGACCGCCTTCCCGGCACCGTTGTCGCGTATTCCGCCGGAATACATCGCGCGGCTCGAAGCCACGGCAAAAGCAAAGAACGCGAACCTCGTGATTGGCGTACCAATACAAGAGCAAAGCAAGTTCTACAACGGCGCGATCTCACTCGGCGTCGATCCGGCGCAGCAGTATCGCAAGGCGCATCTCGTTCCGTTCGGCGAATACATGCCCTTGCGGGGTTTGCTCGGGTGGTTTTACGCGAATCTCACGATTCCGATGAGTGATTTTTCGAGCGGCGACACAGTGCAACCCGTGATGAAGTTGAACGGACAATCGCTCGGTATTTCCATTTGTTACGAGGACGCTTTTGCGCGCGATGTGTACCGCGCATTGCCAGACGCGACGTTGCTTGTGAACATCAGCAACGATGCGTGGTTCGGCAAAAGCGCTGCCTCCGAACAGCACTTGCAACTGTCGCAAATGCGCGCCATCGAGTTCGCGCGCCCGATGCTGCGCGCTAATAACACTGGCATCACTGCGGTGATCGACGAGAAAGGCCGCGTCACACAGCGGCTGGAGCCGTTCACTGAAGGCATCCTCGAAACGACAGTGCAGGGCCGGAAAGGCTACACGCCATACACCGTATGGGGCGATTTGCCGATTTTGCTGATCTGTCTCGCTGGTATTGGCATTGGAATCGGGCAACGTTTGCGTCGCGGAAGTTAGTGTGAACTTCGCTCGCGCCGCTTTTGTCAGTCGAAATGCGGGACTTGATCTGCTGCGCGCGCTGGCGATTTGCCTGACCTGCGCGATGCACTTTGTCTGGGCAACGGGCGCGTGGCAGTATCAACGTGACTTTGAAATGTTTCCTGTCTCGGCGGCGCGAACCTGGGACGAGGGCGTGTGGATTTGGCTGTATCACTCGCAGCACGGTGTGTATCTGTTCTTTGTGTTGAGTGGTTATCTGCTGTCGCAGCGCTGGTTGGTCGCGCAAAACACACAATTGCGGCCATACCTGATGGATCGCGCGTTGCGCACGTTGCCGGGGGCATGGTTGGCGCTGCTGGTCGCACTGGGCATGCTCGCGTTGGCGAATCAAATGCCGGAGAACGCAGCACTACGCTGGATTGAAAACGCTTTTTTTCTAAACTGGTTTCGCCTCGATGACACGCACCATCTGCTGATCGTGACTTGGTCGCTACAGGCTGAATGGCTGTTTTATCTGTCGCTTCCCATCGTGGCTTGGTGCGCGCGCAAGCTGGGCAACACACGAAAGCAGCGCGTGATCGTCGTGCTCGCATGCGGTCTATTGGCGATGGCATTGCTCAAGGCCACGAGCATTCGCGGCGCAGCGTACGCACTGTTCTTCGCGACAGGTGCTGTTTGCGCTTTGAAGCAACAAGACTGGCGCGCAACGATTCAAAAAACACCGTGGTGGCTGGTCGTCGGAAGCTACATCACCATCAATTTCATCTACGCGTGGACCACCGCTACCGCCGCGCGCCTTCAAGCAAGCGGCTTCGGAGCCTTTGAGTGGCACGCGGTCGCTTTCGCGCTCGTGTCCGGGGCGCTGTTACTTAAAACGGCAGACCATACGTTCAGTGACAACGTGATTGTGCGCATCGGGCGCTACATCGGTCGCATTTCCTACTCAATTTATCTATGGCACTTGCTGGTGCTGATCGCATTTGGGCAGCTGCTCGGTCTTCCGAAGCGACTGGAAATCTTCCTCAATCCCTTAGCCATTGCCCTCTATCTTGCAGCGCTGATCGCCGCAACGTGGTTGATCTCCATCGCGTCGTTTTATGTCGTCGAGAAGCCCTATTTCTCGCGCCGCCGCGCTAACAAACAATAAAATAGATACTCCTTGTTTTTTGTTGCCTGTCGTGCTCGTCGCGAACAAGCAAGCGCGTATTTAACGGCCCCAATGATCACCTTTCAAGAAGCCATCCTCCGCCTGCAAACCTACTGGAATGATCAGGGCTGCGCACTGATTCAACCGTACGACATGGAGGTTGGTGCCGGTACTTCGCACACGGCTACATTTCTGCGCGCGCTCGGCCCGGAGCCGTGGCGCGCCGCCTACGTACAGCCGTCGCGTCGCCCAAAAGATGGTCGCTACGGCGAAAATCCGAATCGCCTGCAGCATTACTACCAGTATCAGGTGGTGCTGAAACCGTCACCACCGAACATTCTCGATTTGTATCTCGGCTCACTCACCGCGCTCGGTTTTGACCTGCAGGAAAACGACGTTCGTTTCGTTGAAGACGATTGGGAGAACCCGACGCTCGGGGCCTGGGGCCTCGGCTGGGAGGTGTGGATGAACGGCATGGAGGTGACGCAGTTCACCTATTTCCAGCAGGTCGGTGGACTGCCGTGCAAGCCGATCACCGGCGAAATTACGTTCGGGCTTGAGCGCCTCATCATGTATTTGCAGGGTGTGGACAACGTCTACGATCTGGTGTGGACGACATGGGTTGAGCCGTCAGCAACTGCGGGCGCAGTTGGAGAGACACGTACGCTCTTCTACCGCGATGTGTTTCATCAGAACGAAGTCGAGCAGTCAACTTACAACTTTGAGTACAGCGATGCGGATGCGTTGTTCCGCCACTTTGCTGATTACGAAAGAGAAGCCAAGTTGCTGATCGAAAAGCAACTCGCGTTGCCTGCTTACGAGCAGGTGCTCAAAGCGGCGCACACGTTCAACCTGCTCGATGCGCGTGGCGCGATTAGCGTGACCGAGCGGGCAGCCTATATTGGGCGCATTCGCAACATTTCACGCAGCGTTGCACAGAGTTATTTGGAGAGTCGGGAACGATTGGGTTTTCCGATGGTGCATAAAGCCGTCGCTGGAGAAAAGGTGGCTGCATGAGTGCGAAGCCATTATTAATCGAGCTCTTTACCGAAGAGTTGCCGCCTAAGGCGTTGAAGAAATTTGGCGAAGCGTTCGCGGCTGGTATCGAAGCGAGCTTGCGTGGTGATAGATTACTGGCTGAGGGCGCGTCGGCCATGTCGTTTGCGACGCCACGCCGACTGGGTGTTCGAATTGATGCGGTTCTTGCCGAAGCGTCAGCAAAAGCAATCAAAGAAAAATTAATGCCGTTGGCAGTCGCGAAAGACGCGGCTGGCGCAGCGTCGGTTGCTTTGAAAAAGAAGCTCACAGGCCTCGGAAGTGAAGCGCTGATTGACGGATTTCCGAACGCAACCAGTGGTTCTGATTCGATTGTGATTGAGAGCGACGGCAAGGCCGATTACGTCTTTCTCGTCGGTCTTGCGCCGGGCCGCACCATCGCGCTCGGCGTGCAGGCCGCGATTGATGCAACGCTCACGAAGCTGCCGATCCCGAAAGTGATGACGTATCAACTCGCCGACGGACAAACCGACGTGAGTTTTGTGCGTCCCGCGCACGGACTGGTCGTTTTGCACGGCGATGATGTGATCGAAGCACGCACGTTGGGCCTGACTTCAGGGCGTATCACCCACGGTCATCGCTTTCAGGGTGCGAGCAACATTGAGCTTGATACCGCGTCGCGCTACGAAGAATTGCTGCGTCAATACGGCAAAGTCGAACCCGTGTTCGTCACGCGTCGCGGCATGATCTTGGCGCAACTGGAGGCGAAAGCCAGTGCGCTTGGAGCAACGCTTGGCAGCGCAGAGAGCTATTCGGACTTGCTCGATGAAGTGAATTCACTCGTCGAATGGCCAACGGTTTACGTTTGCCAATTCGAACCAGAGTTCCTCGCGGTGCCGCAAGAATGCCTGATTCTCACGATGAAAACGAATCAGAAATACTTCCCGTTGTTTGACGACGCGGGTAAGTTGAAGAACCAGTTTCTGATCGTCTCCAACATGGAGTTGGCCGATCCGAAGAAGATCGTCGAAGGCAACGAGCGTGTTGTTCGCCCGCGTTTGGCCGATGCGCGATTCTTTTTCGAGACGGACAAGAAGACGCGACTCGACGCCCGCATCCCTGACCTCGCCAAGGTCGTTTATCACAACAAACTTGGCACGCTGTGTGAGCGCGTCACGCGCGTAAGCAAGCTGGCTGGCGAAATCGCGGCGCTGATTGGCGGGGACAAGGAACGCGCAGAACGCGGCGCTTTGCTGGCCAAAGCAGATTTAGTGACGCAGATGGTTTGCGAATTCCCAGACTTACAGGGAACGATGGGCCGCTATTACGCGCTGCATGATGACGAGCCTGCCGATGTAGCGGCCTCATGCGCGGAACACTATCAACCGCGCTTTGCGGGAGATGCCCTTCCGTCGCTAGGTGTGCCGACGGCAGTAGCGCTCGCGGACAAACTCGAAACGCTTGCTGGATTGTTTGCCGTCGGCCAAACGCCATCGGGCGACAAAGACCCGTTTGCATTGCGTCGCCATGCGTTGGGTGTCATCCGAATTCTTGTTGAACAAAAGCTAACCGTTTCGCTGAACGCTCTGCTTTACGCCGCCTTCAACATCGTCAATGAGTGGCTCGCGACCAACGGCACGGTCATAACGCAGACCATGCCGAAGAGCAAGATGCGCAAAGAGCATTTCGCGCTCCGGGAATTCATTTACGACCGCTTGCGTGGCTACCTGAAAGGCACCGGTGCCAGCACCAACGAGATCGAGTCGGTAATCGCAGACTCTCCAGACAATCTTGCAACTTTGCCTGCTCAGCTTGCAGCGGTACAAGCCTTCTCCGCGCTGCCCGAAGCAGCCAGCCTCAACGCCGCCAACAAGCGCGTAGCGAATATCCTGAGAAAAGCGAACGAAGGTGGAGAAACGATTGCCAACAGTGACGCGGCTCAGGAGCCCGCAGAGCTTGCACTTCGTGCTGCACTCGACGCGGTGACGCCAACTGCGAACGCCTCATTTGCGCAGGGTGATTTCACCGGCTACCTGAAATCGTTCGCAGCACTCAAATCACCTGTCGACGAGTTCTTCGACAAAGTGATGGTGATGGCTGAGGACAAAGCAGTGCGTGCCAATCGCCTTGCGTTGTTGCGAGACCTGCGCGATGCGATGAACAAAGTGGCTGATCTTTCTAAGCTTGCAGCATGAAAACACAGCGTAGGGCGGGCACTGCCCGACTCGTCGTCCTTCGCGAAGCGCTGGAAAAGTGCGGCTGCACCCGTGGTTCAGGAGGCGGGCACGGTTTTGTCAAATTCGCGCCCTACGACTTTAGGGGTGCGTTCTCTTGAAACTCGTCATCCTCGACCGCGATGGCACGATCAACTTTGATAGTGATCGTTTCATCAAATCTCCCGATGAGTGGCGTCCACTCCCCGGTGCTCTGGAGGCGATTGCGCGGTTGAATGGCGCGGGCTATCACGTTGCCGTGGCGACCAATCAGAGCGGAATCGAGCGTGGACTGCTCGACATGAATGCGCTTAACGCCATTCACACCAAGATGCTGAAGGCGGTGCAACAGGCGGGCGGTCATATCGACGTTATTTATTACTGTCCGCATTCGGGTGATGCAGATTGCCGCTGCCGCAAACCGTCGCCGGGGATGTTCATTGACATTGGGCATCGCCTGAATGTGTCGATGGCGGGCGTGCCTTGCATCGGGGACGGTTTGCGTGATTTGCAGGCGGCAGAGGCGGCGGGCGGCAAGCCTATGCTGGTGCTCACCGGCAAGGGGGCGACCACGTTGGACAGCGGCGGATTGCCGAAAGATACAAAGACGTTCGCCGATCTTTCGGCGGCAGTGGACGCCATTCTTGACACTGCCTGAATCTGGACTGAACGCATCATGCAAGCCATCCGCAACATTACCTTCGTCCTGTTACAAATTCTGTTGACGCCAGTTTTTGCTTTCATTATTTGCGCGTCGTTTTGGGCTCCACCGAAGTCGCGCAACGAGCTGTGCGCCTGGTACACGCGACTATTTGTGTGGCTGGCGAAACATCTGTGCCGCATCAACTACATCGTTGAGGGCTGGGAAAATGTGCCGAAAACGCCGTTTATCGTGCTTTCGAAACATTCTTCGACGTGGGAAACATTGATGCTGGAAAGCGTGTTCACGCCGGGCAGTTTTGTTGCGAAGAAAGAGTTGCTCTGGCTGCCGTTTTTTGGATGGGGGTTCGCGTTGTCCTCGCCGATCACGATTGATCGCAAAGCTGGCGCGAAATCGATGGACAAGATGATCGAGCAGGGCAAAGAGCGGCTGAACAAACGCGGTTTCACGATTGTCATTTTTCCTGAGGGCACGCGCATTCCTGCAGGTACAAAGGGGCGCTACAAGACCGGTGGCGCGCGGCTCGCGATTGGCTGCAATGTGCCGGTGCTGCCGATTGCACACAACGCGGGATACTGCTGGCCGCGCCATCCCTGGAAAAAATATCCTGGCACGGTCACGATGTCGGTGTTGCCACCGATTGATCCGGCGGGGCGTTCGCAGATCGAGTTGAATGAACTAGTTGAGCGTGTGATCGAAGCGGAAGTGGCGCGATTGGGCGACCCGCGTTTAAGCCTAAGCGCTTGATCGGATCGCTGTGGGGTTCTGGACGGCACTGTTTTCACCGCCCGCCTCGCCGACGCAGCGTCCGCGAGCGCCTGCGGCACGAGGTGCGGCCAATACGGTTGAAGACAAGCCGCGCCGTAGCTCCTCTGGTCTCGACTACCGGCTGGAGCGTGCGCGACGCAAATCTATTGGGCTGATCATCACGGCCGAGGGACTGTTGATTCGCGCTCCGAAGTGGACGCCGTTATATGAGATTGACGCCGCGATCAGCGAGCGCAGCGCATGGATCATTTCAGCTCTGGCACGCCAGAATGCGCGGCGATCCCAGCTAGCGGCGTACCGCGACGGCGGTCATGTGCTGTTTCGCGGCAACAAGCTCAAGGTGGACTTGCGTCAGGGCTTGTTCGATTCGATTGATTTGACTGAAAAGCACTGCATCGTCACCACGCTTGACGGTACATTTAATGCCGATGCATTCGACGAAGAATTGAAGCAGATAGCCCGATTGGAGTTGCTGGATCTTGCCCGCAAAATGGCGACTGACGCAGGGCTGCCGCTCACTTCAGTGACCCTCAGCAGCGCTCGCACGATGTGGGGTAGTTGCACGGCCAGCGGTCGGGTGCGGCTGAATTTTCGCCTGTTGCAACTGGCACCGGAGTTGATGCGCCACGTCGTCGCGCACGAGTTGGCGCATCTCGTAGAGTTCAATCACTCGAAGCGTTTCTGGGCCATCGTGGAAGGACTGGATCCCAACACTAAGGCCCATAAGCGAGCGATCAAGGGGTACGCGGTACTGCTAGAACTCTAAGGAGACGCTGATCTATTCAATCGGTCATCCTTAGCTACGGCGAAGGATCAGGTGACATGCAATGATTTCAGTGACTTGCAATCGCCGTCGCATGCCACCTGATCCTTCGCCGTGCTCAGGATGACATTATTCAGCGTTTCCTTAGTGTCGCCGACCTTGGCAGCTTTACGCTTGCCTCTGCGGCGCTGGGCATCGCGCAACCCGCGCTGAGCCGTCAGGTGCGCCAGCTCGAAGTCGAGCTGCGACAAACGCTGGTCGTGCGCAACGGACGCGGTGCCACGCCCACCCGGGGGGCAAGCTGATGCTGGAACACAGCCGCCGCATCCTGCATCAGGTGCAGCGTGCGCGAGGCGCTGGGCCGCGTGCGCGGCACGCGGGCTGGCCGCGTCGCGATTGGTTTGCCGACTAGCTTGGCTCGCGTGTTGACCGTACCGCTCACTCGCCATCTTCGTGCGCAAATGCCCGATGCGTCGATCTCGATTGTTGAGGCGCTGTCGACGACGTTGCAAGACGGGCTCATCAACGGACGGCTAGATGTGGCCGTGCCCTACAACGCGCAGCCTGCGGCGGAAATCGATCTGCTACGTGTCGGGCTGCAAACGGTGGACGGTGCGGACGGTGCGGACGGTCTGAGTGCTTCCCCGCTAATATTGCCGCACAAAACGGGGGAAACGGTCTGAGCACACGGCACAAAATTTCCGGTTGCGACAACGACGCGCGCAAGGCCGATGTCGTGTTCATTCATGGCCTTGGCGGCGATGCATTCAAAACGTGGAGCAACGACAAAGACCACAGGAACTCTTGGCCCTATTGGCTGGGCGCTGAGTTTCCGGATGTGGGTATTTGGTCGATTGGATATGCGGCGAGCCCGTCCAAGTGGACGCGAGTGCTCGGCTGGTTTTCGACCAAGAAACGCGATGCGGGATACAGCATGGCGTTGCCAGAGCGTGCGCTTGAGATACTCGACGCCATGCAGCAAAACGGCATTGGTCAGCGCCCGCTGCTCTTCATTTGTCACAGCTTGGGCGGGCTGGTTGCGAAGCAAATTCTCAGGAAATCTAGCGACAGCGTTGACCGAGCAAAGCGCCAGCTATCAACCCACTTGGGGGCGGTACTTTTCTTGGGAACGCCGCACAGCGGGTCATTCCTTGCAACGCTTCTCGACGTCCTACGCATTCCTCTCCTGACCAATCGCAGCATCGACGATCTCACCGCGCACAGCCCTTATCTGGCCGATTTGAACGACTGGTATCGTGAATTTGCGCCGTCTGCCAACGTACGAACCAAGACTTACTACGAAACGCGCGCCGTGTTCGGATTGCTGAAAATCGTTAACCGGACATCCGGCAGTTCTGGCGTTGGCGAAGCCGCAGTGGGCCTTGATAAAGACCACATCTCCATCGCCAAACCTGATCTGACGACCTCGAACGTCTGCGTGGCCGCCAAAAATCTAATTCGCGAAAGCGTTTTATGTCCGCCCGTGGTCGTTAACGTCAATGTTGACCGCACATTGCTGGGCAACGCCACGGCTCCCCGCATCCCCCACCAGCTCCCACCCGCTGCCGAAAAATTCTTTGGTCGCAGCGCGGAAAAAGCGAGGGTCATCGCGCGGCTTCGAGACGGCAAGAACACAGCCGTTGTCGCGCCTGCGGGCTTGGGCAAAACGGCGCTGGCGGCGGAGGCGGTGCGCGCGGTGACTGGCGATACGCCCGCGTCGCTCGCGGCCAGCCGCTTCCCGGACGGTGTCGTTTTTCTGGATTTATATGCGTCTCACGGTAGCCTCGGCGCGGTGCTGGTCAAACTCGCCACCTCGTTGCAAGGCGAGGACTTCATGGCAAATTCGCTACCGCATGATCGGGCGACTGCGGCCTGTCGCAGCAAGCGGATGCTCGTCATCATCGAAGGCGGGGAAGAAGCCGACGGCATGGGCGATCACGGCAACATCAACGATTTGTTCAGCACGCTATCGCCTGAAAACTGCTGGCTGCTGCTCACCCGCTTGAGCACACAAGCCGCCCCCGACAAAAGCGTTGAATTGAAAGAAGCGCTCGACGCAACCGACGCTGCGGCCCTCCTTGACTCGCTCACCTCGCTCACATCGCTCACGCCAGGCCGCGTGACGAAGGACGTGCGCACCCGCGTGCTCGCGCTGCTCGAAGGGCATCCGCTGGCCATCACCTGGGCGGGCAACCTGCTCGCGCGGGGCGACGAAGACCCGGCGCGGCTCGCCACCGATTGGGCGGCGGAAACACTGCCGACGCTCACCGATCCTGAGAAAGCCACGCGAACGCTCGAATGGCTGTTTGCCCGCAGTGTGCGTGGCCTTGACGACACAGCTAAACAAGCGCTGGTCGCTGCCGGGCTACTGGCCCGCGCGCCGTTTCCGCTGGCGGCGATCAACGCGGCGACGGGCAGCAGCGGCGACGAGCGGCATTGCCGTAACGCCCTGAAGGCACTGGTTCAGCGCGGCATCTTGCAACTCACGGGCGAGACGGATCATTGGCAGTTCACCCACGTACTTGGCTATCGCTTTGCGCGGGACGAAACGGGCGCGGACGCAGGTGTGCGGAGGCGGCTGGCGTTATGGCTCAATAGTCACCTAAGAAGTCTTGTCACGCCAACTAATGCGCTTGCTATGGCTCATCAGGTGCCACGCTGCCTTGATCACGTCGGCGCGCTGTTGCGCACGGACTTTGACCAAACAGTTTGGTATCCCTTGGCCAGTGAAATGCAATATGACATGTATAAGCGCCTGACAGAACTGGGGCGATTGGGCCAAGCGAGCGCAGCGCTGGCGGCCGTCGAGGGATGGTTCACGCACGTCACGCGAGCAGCGGACTATCATCCGCAGTGGCAGCGTGAAGAATCAGTACTTATGAATCGACAAGGCGATGTGCGCCGCGCGCAAGGCGATCAGGTCGGGGCGCTCACGGCGTATCAGGCTGCGATGGATGCGGCCAAGGCGCTGGCCGCGAGCGATCCGTCCAACAAGAAGCGGCAACGCGATTTGAGCGTGAGCCAGATCAAGGTCGGCAACGTGCGCTTCGCGCAGGGCGATGTGGCCGGGGCGCTCACGGCGTATCAGGCGTCGATGGGCATTGTTAAGACGCTGGCCGCGTGTGATCCGTCCGATGCGATGTGGAGTCAACTGCAGTACGATTTGAGCGTGAGCCACGAGAGGGTCGGTGCCGTGCGCCTCAAGCAGGGCGACCTAGCGCGGGCGCTCACGGCGTTTCAGGCGTCAATGGAAATTATCATGGCGATGGCCGCGAGCGATCCGTCCAACGCCGAATGGCAGCGCCAGTTGAGCGTGAGTCACAACAAGGTGGGCGACGTGCGACTCGCGCAGGGCGATCTGGCCGGGGCGCTCACGGCGTTTCAGGCGGCGATGGATGAGATCAAGGCGCTGGCCACGAGCGATACCTCCAACGCCGCGTGGCAGCGCGATTTGTCGTTTAGCTTCAAGCGACTGGCCGATGTTTACCGGCATCAAGGAGAGAAACATAAGGCAGTGGAACACGCAGAACAGAGCCTCCAGATTGATGAGCGGCTGGCGGCGATGGATCCTAGCAATGCGACGTGGCAAGAGGACGTAGAGTTGAGTCGCGAGGTGGTGGCACGGCTGAAAGGTAGCGCTGGCTGAACGGGGAATGGCGAGGTGATCGAGCGATTTCGCTCGAATCAGCTTTTCTGTGAAACGCAGCGGGAACGGGGGATAAATCCGTAAATTGGCAATTGTCGACTATTCCACTTATTCGCCGTCAAGCCCAATAAAAAGGTCGTTTCATAGAAAAGCTGTAACGTCATATGTGTCGGGATGAATGGCGATTTCGCGCGCTGGACGAGCCGTCGATTTTTCCTAAACCGGCGTCAGGTTAAAACCGTATGGGCGCAGACGGTCTGCCAGCGACACCGCGTGAGAACCACCCACGAGCATCGGCACTGAGAGACCGTACGGCGGCACGGACTTCGTGACGCTCGCATCGACGTAATGTCCGCCCGCTTCGTCAATCAGCGCTGCTGCCTGTAACTTGATGTCCGGCGAGGCGGAATTGAGGTCGAGAAACACGGTCCCGGGGCGGATGCTGCGCGCCACTTCCTGCGCGACGGCGAGTGTGTTCGACGCGGTAACCGCAGACATGATGAGCGTGGCCTTCACGCAGACGCTGCTCGCGGATTCGCAGGCCTCCACTCCGTGCGCGGTGGCGTGCAGGCGCTGCGCGCCACCGAATACCGCATCACCAAAAATCACGTCCCATGCGCCGACCCAAGCGACGCCTTTTGCCTTCAATCCGTTCGAGAAAATCTTGCCAACTTCGCCATAGCCTATCAGGCCGACATTGAGATTCATGCGACGTTTCCCATCAACTATTGCTTTGGAATTTTTGCGCGCTCGATCACGTCAGCCCAGCGTTTGATGTCGCTGTCGAGCAGTGCGGCGAGTTGCTCTGGTGTACTGCTTTGCGCGATAAGGGTGAGATCAGCGAGACGCTGTTTCACATCGGGCAACGCGAGAATGCGCGTGATTTCGCGATTGCGTTGGGCGACGATTTCTTTGGGCGTTTTCGCCGGAACCGCCAATCCATTCCACGACGCTGCGCTGAATTTTGCGAGCGATCCGCCGGCCTCGTGCGCCGCAGGAATTCCCGGCAAAAGTGCTGCGTGTCCATCGCCTAGCAGCGCGAGTGGACGCAGTGCTTTCGACGCGATCTGCGGCATCAGCGGGCCGAGGATATCAACCATCGCATCGAGGTTGCCGCCGCGCAACGCGCTGATCACTGGTGGCGTGCCGTTGAAAGGAACGACCTGCATGTCAACGCCCGCTGCACTCTTGAAATATTCTGCGGCGAGATTTTGTGTGGTGCCGACTTGGGGCGTGCCGATGTTTAGTTTGCCGGGATTGGCTTTTGCGAATGCCAGCATGTCGTTCAAAGTCTTGAAGCGACTGTTGTCAGCCACGGCGATCACCAGATCGAACGAGGCGAGCTTCGATACCGGCGCGAAGTCTTTGCGCGTGTCAAACGAGAGTGATTTGAAGAGCGCCGCGCTGACGGCGGTGCCGCTGGACATGAGCAGGATGGAGTGACCGTCGGGATCGGACTTGGCGACCTGCTCAGCGGCGATGATGCCACCTGCACTTGGCTTGTTTTCGATGATGACCGGTTGGCCCAAAGCTTCGGCAAGCTTCTGCCCGACAGTGCGCGCAGTAATGTCCGCAGCGCCGCCTGGCGCATTCGGCACGATGATGCGGATGGGTTTGCTGGGGAAGGTTTGTGCGATTGCCAGAGAGGCTAGGGTGAGCGCCGCGACGCTCAGAAACGCACGGGTCAGTGAACGAAGCGAGGAGATGCGCATACGACGGGTTGTCGATGCCGTTTACTTCAACGGCGTCGAATCATTGAACAAATCGTTATTGTCGTGCAGTTTGTCACCGCTCCCTCGGTGGTAGAGGGTTAGGGAGCGGGGGAACGTATCTCGCGAAACCATGGTAGCTGCTAGCGCCACCGTCCCCCTCTCCCCAACCCTCCGCCACGCGGGGGGAGGGAGCCCGGCGCAGAAGCCGAGCTAATTAGCGTCGTCTATTCGCCGCCCTGCGCTGCAACGGTGGCAGCATATTCAGCCTGCTTGGCAGCGCGACGTGCGGCGCGATTGCCACCGTCGGCGGGTGCGGTTGTCGCTGGGCCCACGGTGCGATCTGCTCGCTCGGTGTGACGGGGTGCGCGGGCTTCATGCTCGAAGGCACGGGCCGGACGTGGCGCGTATTCAGCACGTTCTGTGCGCTCTGTGCGCTCAAATGAATCCGAGCGCTCCGTACGTGGACGTGGCGCGTATTCGCCGCGCGATGCTGGTGCGCCGAAAGCGCGTTGTTCGCGGTCACCCCGTTCCGGGTACGCGCGGGGTGCGCGATCGGCAAACGGACGCGAATCACGATCACCATACGAACGCGCTGGGCGATCATTGCGGTCACCGTAACCTGCGGAAGCACCCGCGTGTGCTCGATCACCACCGTATGGACGACGCTCTTCACGACCTTCATACGAACGTGGTGCCGTCTCGGCGCGTGGATACGTTTCGGCGCGTGGAGCACCGAATCGAGAATCCGAACGACCACGATCGGCAAATGCTGGACGACGATCTTCACCGCCGCCGAAGTTGCCACCGCCGTTGCCTCCATTGCCCACGTAACCCCCTGTACGTGGCGCGCGATCATTGTTGTAACCGCCGTTGTCGCGACCATAGGATGGACGTGCTGGCTGCTCAGAGCGACCTGCGTATGGGCTTGGTGCAAAGTCCGCGCGTGGTGCTGCCTCTGTGCGTGGATACGCATCAGCACGGGGAGCAGAGTCACCATACGAACGTGGAGCGCGGTCACCATAAGACTGACGCGGCGCACCCCGGTCAAAACGACCGCCGCCACCACCGCTGTTACCCGCGTAGCCGCCACCGCCGCTGTTGCCATACCCGCCGCCACCTTGGGGACGGCTATGTTGCGTCTTCGGCTCATGGCCTTCGACCACGGCTTCGTTGATGCGATTCTCGGTGAAGCGCTCGATGTTCCTAATCTTGAAACGATCCCGGAAGCCCGCTAGCGTAATGGCCAGACCCTGCTTGCCAGCACGACCGGTGCGGCCGATGCGATGGATGTAATCCTCCGGCTTCATCGGCAGGCCATAGTTGATGACGTGCGTGATGCCGGGGACGTCGATGCCGCGCGCGGCCACGTCCGTTGCGATCAAAATTTTGGTGGAACCGTCGCGCAGCGATTGCAGACGACGGTTACGCACGACTTGTGGCATTGCGCCATGCAAGCCCGCAGCGGCGTAGCCCGATTGGCGCAGCTCGTCGGCTAGCTCATCGGTCTCGATTTGTGTCGCGGTAAACACGACGGCTTGACCCATCGATTCGTCTTGCAAGTAATGTTCGAGGATCGCATTTTTGTGCGACATGTCGTCGTACCAATGCAGACGCTGCTCGATGTTTTGATGCATGTCCTGCGCGCTGGCGAGTTCGATTTTCTTCGGGCTGCGCATCACGTTCGACGCGAGTTGCATGATGCGCGGCGCGAAGGTGGCGCTGAACATGAGCGTACGGTCACGTTTGATCGTGGCAACGTGAATAGCTTCCAGATCTTCCGAGAAGCCGAGATCCAGCATGCGATCCGCTTCGTCCACGACGAGCGTTTGCACGGCTTCGAGATCGATCTGACCATTACGGTTCAAGTCAAGCAAACGACCCGGCGTTGCGACGACTAGGTTCGCACCGCGCAGATCCATCAGCTGCTTGCCGAAGGGCGTGCCGCCGACGACACTGGCGATACGAATACCGCGACAAAAGCGAACGAGGCTGATCGCCTCAGCGCTCACCTGTTGCGCGAGTTCGCGTGTTGGGCAAAGAATCAGCACGCGGGGGCTAGCACCGGCGCGACGATTGCGCGCGGCTTGCTCGCCTTTGGACATCGGTGGCGTTTCGAGCAGTGCGTGAATCGCGGGCAGCAGGAAGGCAGCGGTTTTGCCGCTGCCGGTTTGTGCAGAGACCATCCAGTCGCCGCCAGCCAAGGCTGCGGGAATGGTTTCGGCTTGAACGCCCGTAGGCTCGGTATAGCCGAGCGCTTCTATGGCTTGCAGAAGCGCGGAATTTAAGTGGAGGGCAGCGAAACCATTGGCTTCGACAGTGTCGCCAGCTTCCATTTCAACCGTGTCGTCGAACGAAGTTGAACCGTCGTTTTCCGCGAAGTTGACAGAATTGAGAGAGGCGGACTCGAAAGCCGCGTCGTTGTTTTGATTATCAGTATGCAAACTCATATGCTCTTGCGAGGGCACAATGCATCAAGTGTTTGCGAAAAATGCAAACACTAGCACCGTGCGGCGCAACCTTTTTAAAATTTAGGACGAATGTTGTAGAAGACCGAAGAGAAACGCGTCGACCAACACTCGGAACTTGAGAAGCTTGATGA
>JAYVPF010000143.1:0-6248 GCA_043757535.1 Burkholderiales bacterium | reverse complement strand
CAAAATCACCCGAACAGAATTGAAGGGGCGAAGGTGCAGGGTAAATCGTGTCAGGGCGCAGGGAGGTTACTCCGCGTAGCGGCTTCGTCCAACCCTTCCATCGAGCGGACTCGCTCCGGCAGCGCAGGCTCGGCCTTCATTTCATTCTGGGCCAAGCCCGCGCTGCCTCCACGAGCCCCTCATGTCCAACGTTATGCGGCACCAACGGCAGCCACCGATCAGGAGATTGCTGGCCTTAGCACAGCAGCAAAAGGACAACCTTTATGGCACAACTTGAACATGTTCGGACTTCAGTGCTGGACATCGCCTATGAGCACGCTGGTCCGGCGGATGCCTTTCCGGTTGTGCTCATGCACGGATTTCCCTATGACCCGCGGGCCTTCGACGAGGTAATTCCCGTCATCAACGCCGCCGGGTTTCGCACAATCGTTCCCTATCTGCGAGGTTATGGCGGCACGCAATTCCTCTCGCCCGATACGATGCGATCAGGGCAGCAGGCTGCTATCGGGCACGATCTCCTCGAGCTGCTTGATGCGCTGAAGGTAACCGACGCTGTTCTGGCCGGATTCGACTGGGGTGCTCGCGCGGCTTGCATTGTTGCGGCGTTGTGGCCGGAGCGCGTGCGCGGGCTCGTCACCTGTTGCGGCTATCAAATTCAAGATATCGCGGCTTCGCTAACACCCGCTGATCCCGAGAGCGAGCGGCGATTCTGGTATCAGTATTACTTCCACACCGAGCGGGGCCGGGTTGGACTCACTCTCAACCGCAACGCGCTGTGCCAGTTGCTTTGGAAACTCTGGTCTCCGACTTGGTTTTTCGACGAGGCAACTTTCAAGCGTACCGCCACCTCATTTGCAAATCCCGATTTCGTGGATGTAGCCGTTCATTCCTATCGACATCGCTTCGGCAACGTCGAGGGCGATCCTCGCTACGCGGCCATCGAGGCGCGGTTAGCAACTCAACCCAAAATCAGAGTCCCGACTATCGTGATTCAGGGAGTCACCGATGACGTAAACCTGCCTCGGAAATCGGAGGGGAACGAAAGGTACTTTTGCGGTCGCTACGAGCGCCGTCTTTTCAACAATGTCGGCCACAATCCACCTCAAGAGTCTCCTAAGGCTTTCGCTGAGGCAGTCCTTGATTTGTGTACTCACTGACTTCAACCAGCTTTGAATGCCGCATAACAATCCATTTGAGACGGACCTTCGCGAGCAGGCTTCGCCCGCTTGCTCGGCCTCTCAAGGGAGACGTTGGGCGTCATAATAATAAGTGAACTAAGGAGTTAGAAATGGGCGACGTAATGCGCGGCACTTGGTACGACAGCGATGGAAACGGAAAGAAGCACTGGCATTGGGACAAGATTGTTCCCATAGCTCTGAGTTTCATCGCAATAATTGTCAGCTTGGCTTCTTTGGCCGTTGCGGTCTTCAAATAAGTTGTTGCGCTAGCGCCGCGTTCTGTGATGCCGCCCAACGAGCGGTTCAAGCCGACCGACCACGCCTTCGGCGTGTCCGTCGGCTTAACCTAGGCTTTGAACGTGTTGACTCAGACCGCGAGGCAGCACCGCACATCCGTGCGCGAAAAATCATTGCCCTTGAATAACAGCGGCACTTTTTTGATTTTGGCGAGGGCGTAGCTGAAGGTGTCGCCGAAGTTGAGTTGGGCGGCGTGGCCTGAGCCTTTGCCGTAAATTTCGAAGGCGTCGTAGGCGAGTTGGGCCATGCTTTCGTCGGCAGCGACGACTTCAAACGAGGAAATGTCCATCACGTGTCGCACCAGCGCTCGTGCGCGGTTGCCTCTTCGACCATACGCAACCATTAAGGTCTCGACAAGTGTGGGCGCGCTGATATACACGGTGCTGGACGCAGTGAGCACGCCAATGAAGCTCATCCGCTCCGGCTCGTTCAGGATGACCGCCATGAGTGCCGATGTGTCGGCCGCGATCATCATTTCGGCAAGCCCCATTCATCCCACTCCAGCTCAAAATTAGGATCGGCGGTCGGGTCAATGGGCAGGGCATCAATTTGCGCCAAGAGCGCCATCAATTGCCGCTCAAAATCATCATTCTTGGGCTTGGCGTTGGCGGCGAGCATTTCGTCGACGGCGCGCTCGACCGCAGCGGTTTTCGAGAGTCCGGTCAATGCTGCAAGCTCGGCGACTTTGGCGACAACCGCCGGATTTGCAATTTGTAGGGCCATAGCTAGCTCCGAAATGTACAATTAAACACGATCAATATACATTCATAACTGTGTTCCGGCAAGTGTTGGATAATGTCAAAGAGTTGTAGTTTAAGGAACATCGGCTTTTGGCTGAAAGCCCCGCTCTATCGGGGCTCATTGGCGCTTTATGCAAAATCCGACTATTAGCATAAATTGCCTATAGCCCCTATTCATAGGTCGTTTTACACAAAAGCTGATAGCTGATTTGCTCGGGCAACGCGTCGTTTGAGCCTCAAAAACTTCGAGCCGTTTGCTTTGATTGCGAACCGCTCTCCAGTCAGAAAAATATGGAAAAGATACCAACTACGAAATCACCCGTCGCGCTTCAAGCCGTGAAAGGCATGAACGACGTTCTGCCCACCGAATCGGCGAAATGGGAACACTTTGAGCAAACCGCCGCGCGCGTGGCCCGTCAATACGGCTATCGCAACATGCGCGCACCCATCGTCGAACACACGCCGCTGTTCGTGCGCTCCATCGGCGAGGTCACCGACATTGTCGAGAAGGAAATGTATTCCTTCGAAGACAAACTGAACGGCGAAAAACTCACGCTGCGCCCGGAGTTGACGGCCGGTCTGGTGCGAGCGGCGATTGAATCCAATCTCGTTTACAACGGCCCGGTACGCGTTTATTGCATGGGACAGATGTTCCGTCACGAGCGTCCGCAGAAGGGCCGCTATCGCCAATTCAGCCAGTTCGATGTCGAATGTTTTGGCTTCGAAGGGCCGGATGTTGATGCCGAAATCATGATCATGACAGCACGGTTGTGGCGGGAGTTGGGCATCCCCGATGTGCGTCTGGAAATCAATACGCTGGGTGGCGTGAAGGAGCGCATCGTTTATCGGAACGATCTCATTCGGCACTACGAAGCCAACCTTGACGCGCTCGACGATGAAGCGAAACGGCGCTTGCACACCAATCCGATGCGCATCCTCGACAGCAAGGTCGCCAGCGTGATCGAGGTCAACAAAACCGCACCAAATTTGCTCGATTCACTTGAGCGTGATTCGCGTGCACACTTTGACGGATTGCAGCAGTTGTTGACCGACGCAGGCGTGCCCTTCGTCGTCAATCCGCGCATCGTGCGCGGCATGGATTACTACAACCGCACCGCGTTTGAATTCGTCACCGAGCGTTTCGGCGCGCCGTTGACGGTTTGCGGGGGTGGCCGCTACGACGGGCTGTTCGAACAATTGGGCGGCAAACCGACGCCAGCCATTGGTTTTGGCATGGGCATCGAGCGCGTACTGATGATGCTGCCTGATGACCAGAAATCAAGCGGACTCGACGCGTACGTTGTGCACGCAGGTGAAGGCGCGCAAAAAGTCGCCACCAAGCTCGCGGAATCGTTGCGGGACTCCGGCCTGACTGTTGCCCAGCACGGAGGGGGTTTGGGTGGATCTAGCAGCTTCAAAAGCCAGATGAAAAAGGCCGACGCCAGCGGCGCGCGCTATGCCCTCATCATCGGCGACAACGAGGTGGCCGCTGGCACCGTTGCGGTAAAACCGCTGCGCGACGGCGACGGCGCGCCGATTCAGGGCGAACAGGCGATAATTACAAGTTCGGCTGTTGCGGCGCATCTGCGTATCGCGTGTGATCCGCGCGCCTGACCGCCCTATTTCAGACATCCGATTCCAGAATTCAGAATTTCACTATGGCTGCTTACGATCTCGACGAACAAGAAAAATTAGGCGACCTGAAGGCGTGGTGGTCACGCTTCGGCAACTACGTCACCGGTGCGATCACCGTCGTGGCGCTTTTGATCGCCGCGAATCAGGCCTGGAAGTGGTACACCGGTAAGCAGGCGGCGGAAGCCAGCACGCTTTACTTCGCGCTCTCCGATGCGGCGACCAAAAACGAAGCCGCCAAGGTGAAGGACGCCAGCGCGCAGTTGATTGAGAAATTCGCAGGCACCGGCTACGCGCCGCGCGGCGCATTGCTCGCAGCAAAAACGGCCTTCGACGCTGGTGATCTCGCCACGGCAAAAACACAGCTCGAATGGGTCGTCGCCAACAGCAAGGAAGACGAACTGAAGGCCATCGCACGCCTGCGTCTCGCCGCAGTTCTGCTCGATCAAAAGCAGTACGACGCGGCGCTCGCCGCACTCGACGGAAAGACGAGCGAAGCGTTCGTGGGCCTGTTCCTCGATATGAAGGGTGATATCTACAATTTGCAGGGCAAAGCGGCCGACGCCAAAACGGCGTACGAAGCGGCACTGCCAAAGCTTGATGCCAAAGGCGCGCAGAAGCAGTACACCCAGCTCAAACTCGACGCTGTCTCTGCAGCAATCGGAGCGACCAAGTGAAACCAACAGTACAACTTTGGGCGCAGCGCGCCAGTTGGGTCGCCTGTTCGTTAGCCGCGTTGTCGCTATCTGCATGTAGTTCGTTTTCGTGGTTCAGCAGCAGTGACAAAAAAATCCTGCCACTCCCCGCGATCACGGGCAGCGCCAGCGTCTCTGCGCAGTGGCAAAGCGCGCTCGGCAGCAAGCAGACCAGCGGCCTGATTCCTGCGGTCGCGAACGGCAAGGTTTTTGCTGCGCATCCGAGTGGTGCCATCGTCGTTGTCGATGAGAAATCCGGCGCGTCCATCGGACGCTTCCAAATTCCTGCGGGCAAGGGCGATGTTTCAGGCGGCGTAGCGGCCTCAGCCGACATGATCGTTGTCGGCACCAACAAAGCCGAAGTCATCGCGCTTGATCTGAATGGCGGCGTTCTGTGGACGTCAAAAGTCGCAAGCGAAGTCATCGCGCCCGCTGCGATTTCTGAAGCGGCGGTTGTCGTGCTCGGCGGTGACGGCTCGGTGGCTGCGCTCGATCCAAAAACGGGCGCGCGCAAGTGGACGATTCAACGCGTATTGCCGTCGCTGACGGTTCGCTCCAGCGCTATTCCTGTGACGTTGCGCGGCGCGGTTTTCGTGGGCACGGCTCAGGGCAAATTACTGGCGATCGATACGACTAACGGCTCCATCGGGTGGGAAGCGACGGTGGCAACGCCCAAGGGCGCGTCCGAGCTTGAGCGTCTGGTTGACGTCGTCGGTCGCCCGGCAGTTGATGGCGAGCGCATCTGCGCTGCGGCATTTCAAGGCCGCGTCGCTTGCTTTGACGTGGTGCGTGGCACCCTGCTTTGGTCGCGCGACGTCAGCTCGTTAACCGGCGTGCTGCTAGACAATAAAAATGCCTACAGCGTCGACGAAAAGGGCGTGGCTCAGGCATTCGACAAGACCACTGGCGGCACCGTTTGGAAGCAGGATGTGCTCGCAGGCCGCCGCGCCACCGGCACCGCATTGCTGGGCGACTATCTTGCAGTGCAGGACTCGGACGGCACGGTTCACCTGGTTGAGCGCGCGACCGGCAGGATCGCTGGACGCGGCCTTGGTGAGGCGTTTGTTTCCGAAGTAGGTATGGTTGCCAGCGGCGATGGTTCATTGATTCAAACCAAGAGCGGACAGCTTGCCTCGGTGGCTGCGCGCTAACGCATCAGTCCCTCCCCCTTCAAGGGGGAGGCTAGGAGGGGGATGGTTTTCGTTCGCGCCGACGCGCGCCGTTTGCACGTAAAAAACCATCCCCTCCCCAGCCCTCCCCTTGAAGGGGAGGGAGTTAGCCCCCCTTTCAGCACTTACGTGTGTTGCGTATTAGCCCAGCTGGGGTGACGACGATATTCAGATAGGCCCCACACCATGCTCCCCACCATCGCCCTTGTCGGACGCCCCAATGTCGGGAAGAGCACGCTGTTCAATCGACTGACGCGTTCCAGAAACGCCCTGGTCGCCGACTTCCCCGGCCTTACGCGTGACCGCCAGTACGGCCAGGGTCACATGGGTGACCGCAAATTTGTGGTTATCGACACTGGCGGTTTCGAGCCCGTCGCCAAAGAAGGCATCCTCAAGGAAATGGCGCGGCAGACTCTGCAGGCGCTGGACGAGGCCGATGTCGTTATTTTTCTGGTGGATGGCCGTGCGGGTGTGACGCCGCAGGACGCGCGCATCGCCGATTTGCTGCGCAAACGCGGTCGCTCGATTTACCTCGCG
>JAYVPF010000142.1:0-6361 GCA_043757535.1 Burkholderiales bacterium | reverse complement strand
GTGCACAGGTCAGCCGCCTGATTGCACAGCATCGTGATACCCATCGCCTCAAGGATCGGCGTGGGCCGCCTAAGATGCCCTTTGCCAAGCGCTACGGTGCTCCGGCACTGCGCTGCCTGATCGAGATTGACCGCGCCCACGATACCTTGTCCGGCCCAGC
Source organism: Burkholderiales bacterium (assembly GCA_043757535.1). Taxonomy (GTDB): domain Bacteria; phylum Pseudomonadota; class Gammaproteobacteria; order Burkholderiales; family Casimicrobiaceae; genus Casimicrobium. The sequence goes on along the minus strand of JAYVPF010000142.1, from coordinate 6,201 downwards.
CACCAAGAAGCTCGCCGAACGGGCTGTCTCGGTGCACGGGCAAGACGAATTCACCGCCTTGGCCGACATCTCCGTCTCCCATCTCTATAACCTGCGCAAGAGCACCGGCTATGTGAAGGCACGGGTGCACTTTACCGAGACCACTTCATCGCGCACGCCGGTGGCCATTGGTGTACGTAAGCGCCCTGATCCGCAGGGCCGGGCTGGTTTCCTGCGTGTCGATAGCGTTCATCAGGGCGATCACGAGGGCGAGAAGGGCGTCTATTTCATCAACGTCGTCGACTGTGTAACCCAGTTCCAGGCGGTCTTTGCCGTTGCCGGGATCAGCGAGGCGTTTCTGCTGCCGATATTCGACTGCATGTTCGATCTACTGCCATTTACCATCCTCGGCTTTCACTCTGACAATGGCAGTGAGTACATCAATCATCGGGTGGCCAAGCTACTGCAAAAGCTGTTGATCGAGCAGACCAAGTCACGTGCGCGTCGCAGCAATGACAATGCGCTGGTGGAGAGCAAGAATGGCTCGGTGATTCGCAAGCACTTCGGCTATAGCCATATCCCGCAGCCGTTCGCTGAATCGATCAACTTGCTGTGTCAAGCGCACTTGATGCCGTATCTGAATTTCCACCGGCCGTGCTTCTTTCCCACCACTCAAATCGATGCCAAGGGTAAGGCCGTCAAGCGTTATCGCTACGCGGATATGATGACCCCGTACGATAAGCTCAAATCCCTCATCAATGCGGAAAGCTTTCTCAAGCCCGGCGTCACGTTCGAGCAACTCGACAAGGATTCAACAGTCATGACGGATAATGAAGCCGCCGCACTGTTCATTTCGCAACGTAACAAAATCTTCAGACAAATCTTCAAACAATCCAAAACCACCGGCCTGGCCGCATAACGCTCAGGCTCATTTCTCATTGGAATCACGACCACCTCTTCAGGCTCATGTGTCATTGGAAGAGGCTCAAAATCTGCTATATTACAAAGAGTACTCTTGTCTGCTGGCAAGGCTCGGGATGCAGTCCAGCATACGAATATTGGGCGCGACAAAGATCATTTGTGAAAGATATGAACTTCCGAAAGCGGCACTTCTGCCGATGCATATTTCGAGGTAAAGCCACGATTTTATGCTTCAAAGCATCCGCGTGAAAGGCGTCGAACTCGCCTTGATTTTGTCCGGCGTGTTGTTGAGCGTGTGCGCTCAACTTTTGCTGAAGGCAGGAACGAATGCCGTGGGCTCGTTTGCCTTGACCCCTTCGGACATTGCCTGGGCCGCCTCCAAACTGGCGGTCGAGCCGCGCATCCTTGTCGCGGTGTTCTGCTACTTCTTGAGTATGCTGATTTGGATACTCGCGCTATCGCGAGTCGAGGTCAGTGTCGCGTACCCGATGCTATCGCTCGGCTACTTCATCAATGCTGCGGCTGCGTGGCTGCTTTTCGGGGAACCGCTGACCCCGTCAAAGCTGGGCGGTATTGCATTGATCGTCCTTGGTGTTTTCATCCTTGCGCGGGAATAGAAGCGCTGTCCATTGAGCAACGTCGATACCGTGAGCATCAGTGTCATCGTTCCGGCCTATAACGCAGCCGCCACGCTGGACGCGTGCCTGCGAAGCCTTTTCGGCCAGACGCTTCGACCGGTCGAGGTCATTGTCGTCGACGACGCCAGTGTCGACGACACCGTCGCAGTGGCCTTGCGCTGCGGAGCGAAGGTCTTGCGGCGCGAAAGCAACGGCGGCCCCGGGATGGCTCGAAACGACGGCGCGCGATCGGCGCTCGGCGACATCCTGGCGTTCACCGACGCGGACTGCATCGCGCCGGCGGACTGGCTTGAGCGCATGGTCGCCGCAGCCAGCGAGCCGGGTGTCGTGGCGGCGACGGGAGGATACGGAGGTCCTGCTTGCGACGGCTTTCTCCCGATGCTGCAGCATCTCGCGATTCGCGAGCGGCAGGCGTCGCTGCCGAACGAAATCGAGTCAACCATAACGTCCAACCTCGTGTGCCGCGCGAGCGCATTCCATGCGGCGGGTGGCTTCCCGCGCTATTTCAGAAGGTTTGACCTCGACCGCCCCGTCTGGGGTAACGAGGACGAAGAGCTTGGTTATCTGATTTCGCGTACCGGCAAGGTGCGCTGGGTGTCCGAGGATGGCGTACGGCACGCGTTTCGCCGGACCGCCGGCGGATTCCTGCGGCAACAGGCGTTCTATGCGGAGCGCATCGTCATGAGCCATTTCCGTTTTCTGGGGATGGCTGCGAGCCGCACGAACTACAGCCGACGCTCGGGATTGCTGCATCTGGGTGTGACGCTCGCCGTGACGGTGGGCACGCTGCTGATTGGCGGTTGCGCGGTCATTGGCAGCTCGAATGCGATGGCGGAAAACGGCGTCGATGTGTTTTGCACCATCGTGGCGGCAGCGCTTGTCACGATCATGCCGCTTTTTCTGCTGCTTCCGCTTCCGGTCGTACGCTATTTGCGCCGGCAGGGCATGAGCGCCATGTTCGTGCTGAGAGCGTACCCTGTTCTCGTCGCAATCGAATTGGCGTGGCTGTACGGCGCGATTAGAGGAACTTTTTTGAGTCTTGGAGGATTTATTGATGGGCATGATACAACTCGCGCCGCACCTGCCGCGCCTGATCGATAAGCGCGGACTACCGCTGCATCTGACGTTTTTCGTCACCGCGCGTTGCAACGCGCTGTGCAAGCATTGCTTCTACTGGGACAGCCTCAACCAGGGGCAACGGGAATTGTCGCTTGACGAAGTGGACCGGATTGCCGCGTCGATGCGGCGCGTGCTGTGGGTCGCTTTCACCGGTGGAGAGCCTTTCTTGCGCGAAGACTTGCCGGAATTCGCCAAGATCCTGCATGACCGGCTGAATCCGGTTGCACTATCGATCAACACCAACGGCATCAAGACCGATCGCATTGTCGCCTCGGCCGAGCGGCTGGTGAAGAGTTGCCCGAACACTTTCGTTAGCATTCTTTGTTCGCTGGACGGGCTGGGGGAGACTCATGATCGCATCCGCGGCGTGCCCAAGAATTTCGAGAAGGCGGTACAGACCTTTCACGAACTGAAAAAACTGAAGCGGTCCCTGCCCAACCTCGGAGTCGGCATCTCGACGACATTCTGCGCCTGGAACCAGGACGAGATGGACGAAATGTACGACTACGTCGTGCGCCAGCTCGCACCTGACAATTGGGACCTTTCGTTCGTGCGCGGAAAACCGATGGAGCCGGCGATCGGTGTTGCCGATATCGACAAGTACAGGCGCATTAAGACAAAGCTGGAGCGGGCATTTGCCACTGGCGAACTTCGCTACTACGACAAGATGCCGCTCGCCAAGTTCGTGCACGCAAAGGAGCGGCTGTCCACCCAAACCGTGCTGCGGACACTCGATTCCGGGCAATTCCAGATCCCGTGCCACGCCGGCGCGCTGTCTGCGGTCATCTCAGAGGAGGGCGACGTGTACGCGTGCGAGTTACTGAGCGAAAAGCTCGGTAGTCTTCGTGAAGCGGACTACGACATGGCTAAGATATGGAACGCGCAGAGCGCGCAGTCCATGCGTTCGTTCATCCGCGACAGCAAGTGCTTTTGCACGCACGAATGCAACATGTCGATCAATCTGCTGTTCAATCCGCTCCAATACCCGCGGATCGTGAAGGAAATGCTCGGTGGGATGGTCGGACGCGGTGCCGAAGTTGCCATCGCCGACGCGCCGACGCCGATGGCGACCGGCGAAGCGCACACCAAGGCCGCACCGATGAAGAAATACATTCCGATCAAGCGCGATGGCCCCGGTTGACGCAGGTGAGGCTGCGGTCGGCGTTCCGCCAAGCCTCAAGAATCAGGAAGACGAAACCCCGGTGCCACGCACTCGCGCGGCTCTGCTGATTATATTGGTGCTGGTCTTCGCTGCCTCCTGGTTCGGCACTCTGGACTACCGCACGCTCATCAAGAGCGACGAGGGCCGCTACGCCGAAATAGCCCGCGAGATGGCGGTAACGGGCGACTGGGTCACGCCTCGTTACAACGGCGTCAAGTACTTTGAAAAGCCCGTGCTTCTCTATTGGACCACGGCTGCAGCGTTCAAGTTGTTCGGCGAAAGCGAGTGGGCAGCGCGGCTGTGGGTCGGTTTGACCGGCTTCGCGGGAGTGCTGCTCGCGTTTTTCACCGGTCGGGCGCTGTTTGGCCCTACGGCCGGTCTGCTTGGCGCAGCGGTCCTCGGGTCATCTCTATACTGGGTGTTCGCCGGCCATGTCAACACGACCGACACGGGCGTCTCTTTCTTCCTTCAATGCGCGCTTTGCGCTTTTTTGCTCGCCTTCCGACCAGAGACTTCGCCGCTTGCCTCTCGGCGGTTGATGCTTGGCTGCTGGGCCGCGATGGCGCTTGCCGTCTTGTCAAAGGGCCTGATTGGCGTCGTCCTTCCCGCACTTGTGCTTGCGGCCTACGTGGCGCTGCGCCGCGATTTAGCCGTCTTGTCGCGGCTGCACTGGCGTCTCGGTCCTGCGGTTTTCCTGGCGATCACGTTGCCGTGGTTCGTCTTGGTCACGCTTCGCAACCCGGAATTTCCCGCGTTTTTCTTCATCCACGAGCATTTTGGCCGCTATACCACGGTCGAAGGCTACAACCGCTACGGGCCTTGGTGGTACTACATCGCGCTGCTACCGGCGGTGATGCTGCCTTGGACGCTTGCCTTGCCGATGGCGTTCGCGCGGGCCTTCGCGCCCGCGAAGCCGGGCAATGACTTCGAGCCGAGCCACTTTTTGGCGCTCTGGATTCTGGTCATTGTCATATTCTTTTCCGTCTCAAGCTCGAAGCTGCCGGGCTATGTGCTTCCGGCCACTCCGGCGATTGCCCTGCTCGCCGGCCTTGGGCTGGCGAGGATGCAGGTGCGGGGCCTGTTCTGGCTCTTTGGCAGCGCGATATTTGTATACGGCTTGCTATTGCTCGCTTCTTACGCAATCCCATTTCCTAGCGATATTCAGGCCGAGCTAGGCGCTTACGTTGTTTGGGCGCGCTCGGGGGCAGTGATCGGCATTACCGGTGCGTTGGCTGCGGCAATCTGGCTGCGCGTCGCTGGTGACGCGCGAAAAGCCGCCACAGTTCTGCTCTTTGCCATGACGGCCTACGTTTTCTCGCAAGCGCTCATGCTTGGACACGAGTCTTTCCGCGATAGGATGTCGTCGTACGCTCTGGCCATGGAGGTCAATCGGCGCATCGACCGTTCTCAACCATTCTATGCGGTGCGCACCTTTGACCATACCCTACCTTTCTATATGAAGAAGACCATGACATTGGTTGTGCACCAGGATGAACTCGCCTTCGGACTTTCAATCGAGCCGCATCTGGGCATCCCAACCATTGCGGAGTTTGAAAGGCGCTGGCTTGGCGACCGACGACCTATGGCCGTCATGGAGCTACATGTCTTTGCCGAACTCAAAGCGACCGGGCTGCCCATGCGCGAGGTGGCCCGAGATCACAGACGGGTCGTAGTGGAGAAAGTGGCTTCGAATGATTGCAATGGACAAAAGTACGACGCCCCGGTCTTCAGGGGTGAAGCGAAGCCGGATTGCTAGCAGAGGCTGTTGAAAAACTCGCCATCCCACATCCGCAATCAACGTCGTGGACTGTGTAACCCAGTTCCAGGCGGTCTTTGCCGTTGCTGGGATCAGTGAGGCTTTTCTATTGCCGGTATTTGATCGCATGATCGATGTACTGCCCTTTACCATTCTGGGCTTTCACTCCGACAACGGCAGTGAGTACATCAATCATCGGGTGGCAAAGTTGCTGCAAACGCTGTTGATCGAGCAAACCAAGTCACGTGCACGTCGCAGTAACGACAATGCGCTGGTGGAGAGCAAGAACGGCGCGGTGATTCGCAAGCACTTCGGCTATAGCCATATCCCGCAGCCGTTCGCTGAATCGATCAACCTGCTGTGTCACAAGCACTTGATGCCATATCTGAATTTTCACAGGCCATGCTTCTTTCCGACCACCGAGATCGATGCTAAGGGCAAAGCGGTCAAGCGCTATCGCTATGCGGACATGATGACGCCGTACGAAAAGCTCAAATCTCTGCCTAATGCCAAAAACTTTCTCAAGGCCGACGTCACGTTCGAGCAACTCGACAAGGATTCAACAGTCATGACGGATAATGACGCCGCCGCACGCTTCATTTCGCAACGTAACAAAATCTTCAGAC
>JAYVPF010000141.1:0-24097 GCA_043757535.1 Burkholderiales bacterium | reverse complement strand
CGGCATGATCGCGATGTGCCGCATGAATATTCCGTCGATTTATTGCTACGGCGGCACCATCAAACCGGGCAACTGGAAGGGCCAGGCGCTGACCATCGCGTCGCCGTTCGAGGCGGTCGGCAGGATGGCGGCTGGAACCATCAGTCAAGAAGATTTCGACGGCATTGAGAAGAACGCTTGCCCCACGCACGGTGCCTGCGGCGGCATGTTCACCGCTAACACGATGTCATCAAGCTTCGAGGCGCTGGGCATGAGCCTGCTCGGCTCATCGTCGATGGCGAACCCCGATCAGGAGAAATCAGACAGCGTCGCCAAGTCCTCTGAGGTGCTGCTCAACGCGATCAAAAACAACCTGAAGCCACTCGACATCATCACCAAGAAGTCCGTGGAAAACGCGGTTGCGGTGATCATGGCAACGGGTGGCTCCACCAACGCGGTGCTGCACTTCCTCGCGATCACGCACGCGGCCGACATCGACTGGACGATTGATGATTTCGAGCGCATGCGTAAGAAAGTGCCCGTGCTGTGCGACCTGAAACCGTCGGGCCAGTACGTGATGACCGATCTGCACGCGGTGGGCGGCGTGCCGCAGGTCATGAAAATGCTGCTCAACAAGGGCTTGCTGCACGGTGACTGCATGACCATCACCGGCAAAACGATGGCGGAAGAACTGGCCCATGTGCCCGACCTTCCAGCAAAAACGCAGGACGTGATTCGCCAGCCGGACAATCCGATGTACGAGCAGGGTCACCTCGCGATTCTGAAAGGCAACCTGTCGCCCGAAGGCTGTGTCGCCAAGATCACGGGTCTCAAAAATCCGGTGCTCACCGGTCCGGCGCGCGTGTTCAACAGCGAGCCGGAATGCATGGACGCGATCATGGCCAACAAAATCAATCACGGCGACGTGTTGGTGCTGCGCTACGAGGGGCCGAAGGGTGGCCCCGGCATGCGCGAAATGCTCGCGCCGACCAGTGCCATCATCGGCAAGGGCATGGGCGAGACGGTGGCGCTGATTACCGATGGCCGATTCTCAGGCGCCACCTGGGGCATGGTGGTTGGCCACATCGCCCCAGAAGCGCAAGTGGGCGGGTTGCTAGCGATTGTCGAGGAAGGCGATTCGATCACGGTGGACGCGCACAAACTGCTGCTGCAACTTAACGTGGACGAGGCGACGATTGCTGCGCGCATGGCGAAATGGGTTGCACCGCCGATGAAATACACCAAAGGCGTGATGTACAAATTCGCGAAACTGGCGTCGAGCGCGAGCAAGGGTGCGGTGACGGACGCCTGAGCCTGGATTTTCGACGCACGCAACGCTTTCTCCTCTTGTGGGAAGCGTTCGGCGCAGGGGTGCGTTGCCAACGAGTCAACACGACCCGAGCTGAAACGTTAAGTCTGTATGAAACTATTTTTGTACCCTCTGCTTTGCTTCGGCCCACTCTGCGCCGCGTCGACCAGTTTCGCACTTGACGCCATCCCGCTTGATCAACTCCAGCCGGGGCGCTGGAAAGTCGAGCGTCGGATCGAGAAACTCGATCTGAATCCGGTGGAGCGCGAAACGCGCAACAGCGAATATTGCGCCAGCCCTAAAAAAGAAATTTCGCGTACGCTGCGACTGGCAGGGTTTCTGTGCAAGACCGAAACCACTAAAGTTGCAGATAACAAATACAGTGTGCACGCCACCTGCAAACTGCCCGGAATCTCAGGCGAAAATACGACGATCATCACCCTCGTGAGCCCCGGTGAATACACCGCAGAGGTTGACACGATCGGCACCAAATTTGGCGAGGAACAACACCGCAAGGAAGTGATTTCTGCCGTGCGGGCGGGCGATTGTCAGGAGTAGTAACGCGAGAAGCCACGCGACGGGTGGGCGCCTCCTTTCGCCGTCATCCTCGGCGTTAGCCGGGGGTCTAGACGGTGGCAAACGATGACGATATTTGATCGCAATTGCGGGAGCAACATGTCTGGATTCCCGCTTGTGGCGAGAATGACGCCGAGCTCCGGTAAGCGCCTGATTGCGCCCAAGTATTCGATTGCAGTTGTCAATCTCGTAACCTCGAAACTACGAGACACTACAGCCACGTACGGGGACTACACTTCCCGCGCGGGCATCCCTAAGAATTCATTTTTGGGGATGCAGTGCTGCTAGCCCGGAGCACAGCAACCGCAGCGTACGCCCTGCTACGTGAGCGCTTTTGGCAAAAACGCGCGAACCGCGCGACGACATAAAGCGCCCCACCAATGAATTCTTAGAGATGCCCGTATGAAAGCCACCAAAATAGTTGCCACGCTCGGCCCCGCGAGCGACACCGTTGACATCATTGCCGCCATGATTGAGGCCGGATGCGATGTCTTCCGCCTGAATTTTTCGCACGGCACCGCCGAGGATCACGCCGGTCGCGCGGCGCGCGTGCGTGAGGCCTCAGCGCGCGTGGGGCGTGAGGTCGCCATCATGGGTGACCTTCAGGGCCCGAAAATTCGCGTCGGTAAATTCGAAAATGGCAGAGCGATGCTGGTCGCAGGCGAACCGTTCTTGCTGGACGCCGCGCTCGACAACAAGGCCCCGGTATCGAACGCGCAGCAGGCGAGCCTTGACTACAAAGAGCTGCCGCAAGACGTGAAAAGCGGCGATACGCTGTTGCTCGCCGACGGCCTGATCCAGCTGAAAGTGGTCAAAGTCGTCGGCGACAAAGTGCACACGATCATCGAACTGGGTGGCGAACTCTCGAACAATAAGGGCATCAACAAAATGGGCGGCGGCTTAACCGCACACGCGCTGCCCGCGAAGGATCTCGACGACATCAAAATCGCCGTGGCCATCGAAGTTGATTACCTCGCGATCTCGTTCCCGAAAAGCGCGAACGATATGCAGACCGCGCGCACTATCCTCACGGCGTGCGGCGGCAAAGCCAAGCTCATCGCCAAAATTGAGCGCGCTGAAGCCATCGTGCCGCAAACGCTTGACGAAATTATCGACGCCAGCGACGGCATCATGGTCGCGCGCGGCGACTTGGCCATTGAAGTCGGCAACGCCGCCGTGCCTGCGCTGCAAAAGCGCATGATCAAGCGCGCTCGCGAGAGGAACAAGCTCACGATCACCGCCACACAGATGATGGAGAGCATGATCAGCGCGCCTGTCCCAACGCGCGCCGAGGTCAGCGACGTGGCCAACGCCGTGCTCGACGGCACCGACGCCGTGATGCTGTCCGCCGAGTCCGCCACCGGCAAATACCCGGTCGAAACTATTCGCACCATGACCGCGATTGCGCTAGCCGCCGAGCGCTCCCAGGACTATGAGCTCGATAGCGATTTCATCCATCAACAGTTCGTACGCGTCGACCAGGCCATCGCGATGGCGTCCCTGTTTACCGCGTTTCACTTGAAGGCCAAGGCGATTGCTGCGCTGTCGCAATCAGGTTCCACCGCGCTCTGGATGAGCCGCCACGACAGCGGTGTACCGATTTATGCGCTAACGCCAGAAGTCAGCGCGGCGCGGCGCGCGGCGCTGTATCGGGGTGTGCGGCCCGTCGTTGTACCGTTTGACTCGGATCGTGAACACGCATTGCTCGCGGCGGAAAATGCGCTCACGTCCCGCGGTGCGGTTTCGCACGGCGATCTGATCGTGTTGTCGTGCGGCGAACCGATGGGTAAAAGCGGCGGAACAAACGCACTGAAAGTGGTGCGCATCGGCGAACATCGGGAGTGATCAGCTTTTGGCTGAATGCCCAGATACAAAGGGGCTGAAGCGTCAAAAGTGGTGTTATCGACTTGCTGTATTTTATACCGGCAGCCCCTATGAAGTGGTCGTTTCGTCGAAATGCTGTCTTCCGTCCGGTAGCGCTGTGTTCCTCCGGGCTACACTTTTCACATGGAACTCACCGTCACAGTCCTTCCTACGCGCCGCGTGCTGCTCGGCATCACCGGCGGCATCGCTGCCTACAAATCCGCCGAACTAACCCGCCTGCTCGTCAAATCGGGCCGTGAAGTCACCGTCGCCATGACCGCCGCCGCCCGCGAATTCGTCGGCCCGGCGACGTTTCAGGCGCTGTCCGGCCATCCGGTTTTCAGCGATTTGTGGGACGCGCGACCCGACAACGGCATGGCGCACATTGAACTCACGCGCGCGAACGACGTGATGCTCATCGCGCCCGCGTCAGCTGACTTCCTCGCGCGGTTGGTGCACGGTCGCAGCGACGACCTACTCGCAACGACCGTGCTCGCGCGAACGATTCCGCTCATCGTTGCGCCCGCGATGAATTTGCAAATGTGGCAAAACCCGGCCACCCAACGTAACGTCGCCACGCTCAAAGCCGACGGCGTTCACGTCATCGGCCCCGGCAACGGCAATCAGGCCTGCGGCGAAATCGGCGATGGCCGCATGCTGGAACCCGCCGAAATCATGGCCGCGTTAGAAGCTTGGGCGCAACCCAAATTGCTCACGGGCAAACGCGTGCTGATCACCGCCGGTCCCACGCAAGAAGCCATCGACCCGGTACGCGTGATCACCAATCACTCTAGCGGAAAAATGGGCTACGCCCTCGCGCAAGCCTGCGCTGACGCGGGCGCGCAAGTCACGCTCGTCAGCGGCCCTACACACCTGGCTACGCCCTACGCAGTTGATCGCATCAACGTCACCAGCGCTGCGCAAATGCTGGCCGCCGTCGAGGCCGACATCGACGAAGCCGACATCTTCATCGCAGTCGCCGCCGTCGCCGACTACCGCCCCGCTAACAGTGCCGAACAAAAAATCAAAAAGACCGACAGCGGCCTGACGATCAACCTAGAACCCACTGTAGACATCCTCGCGAAAATTGCCCAACACGCAGGCAAAAATGGCAAACCGCCGTTCTGCGTAGGTTTCGCCGCCGAGAGCGAAAAAGTGGAGCAGTATGGTGCCGAGAAACGCGCCAGAAAAGGCATCCCGCTACTCATCGCCAATCATGCGCAGAGTGCGTTTGGCGCGGATGAGAATGAGGTGACGCTGATTGATGAAACGGGTGCGGCAGGCGCGAAACGACTGCCGAGAATGAACAAGCTGGCGCTGGCGCGGGCGTTGGTGGGTGAGATTGCGGGGCGGATTCACAACCAGTGACGACGAGCACATTTTGTGGAAGCAGCGGCATGCTGATTCGCAGTGTAGCGACTACCCCGGGCACGCCATAATGAGTCCTATCCTAAGCGAATTCGTTCATCAAATAACCTCTGGCCTGAATCATCATGCTCTACGTCGCGATTCGCGCAGTTCCCCCACTATCTCGCTGCAAGTGCGGCGCTAGGCAACGGAGCATCTCAGCCCTCTTGTCGGCACCAGCAACACGTTCGGAGCTGTAACTCGATGATTACAAATTTTCGAATCGAAAACTTCAAGCGGCTACAAAATGCCGATCTCGAATTGGGCAGCGCGGCAGTATTTATCGGGCCAAATAATTCGGGCAAAACAACCGCTTTGCAGGCGTTAGCGCTTTGGGACATTGGATGGCGACGTTGGGCAGAGAAGCGAGACAAGAGCGCGGCATCAGCACGTACGGGCGTCACAATCAATCGACGGGATCTCTACGCTATCCCCGTGCCCAGCGCCAAACTTTTATGGAACGACCTCCACGTCCATGCCACATCTACCGGAGAAGGCGGCCAAAAGCCTGAAAAGGTTTACGTCTCGCTAGAAGCATCGGGCATTCACAATGATCAACCGTGGTCTTGCGCACTTGAGTTCTATTACGCCAACGAAGAGTCGTTCTACTGTCGCCTCAAATCAGGATCAGGCAGTGACGGCAAGGTTCCTGAGGGTGCGCGACAGCAAAAGGTAGTTTTCCTTCCGCCCATGTCTGGCCTTGCGGAGCGAGAGTATCGCAAGGAGGCTGGGGAAATTAGCGTGTTGATTGGTGAAGGCCAGACGGCGCAAGTATTGCGCAACCTTTGTTGGCAATTGTTTTCAAAGGAGGACAAAACTGCTTGGCTTCGACTCGTTGAGAGAATCGATGCGCTCTTTCATGTTCGCTTGAACGAACCGCGCTATGTCAAAGAGCGCAGCGAATTGATACTAAGTTATCGCGAAGCCAATGGTGTTGAGCTTGACTTGTCATCGTCGGGCCGCGGTTGTCAGCAAGTGTTGCTGTTGTTGTCTTTTTTACTGGCGAACCCGGGCTCTGTATTGCTCCTTGACGAGCCGGATTCGCATCTAGAAATCCTTCGTCAAAGGGACGTGTACAACCTCATAACCGAGGTAGCGGCGGAGAATGGCTCACAAATAGTCGCGGCCAGTCATTCTGAGGTCGTTCTGCAAGAGGCTGCCGAGCGCGACGTTGTCATGGCATTTGTCGGCACTCCGCACCGTATCGACACTCGTTCTGGGGGCGCGCAGGTGCGAAAGGCGCTAGAAAGTATTCGCATCACTGACTACTACCTTGCTCAGCAAAAGGGTTGGATGCTGTACTTAGAAGGCTCAACCGACCTAGCAATTTTGCGCAAGCTTGCTAACCGATTGAGCCATCCAGCGTACGCGCTCCTGAACGATACGGTGCCGGTCATTTACTTGGGTAGCAATAAACCACAGGAAGCGCGTGAGCACTTTTACGGATTACGAGAGGCTAAGCCCGATTTAGTAGGCTTTGCATTGTTTGATCGCCTTGATCGAGAGCTTCAAAGCACGACTACGCTCACCGAGCACATGTGGGCTTGCCGTGAGATTGAAAATTTGCTCATCAGTCGTGAAAGCCTCCGTTTGTTCGCTCTTGCCGACCTCACTCGCAATGACGATTTGATTGAAAAGGCAGAACGTGAACATCGAATAGAAACTTTGGATACCTGCGTCTCTGAGCTGGAAAATGCGCTTCGTCTTACAAGCAGGCCCGATCCCTGGGGGCCAGACATCAAGGCCACCGACGACTTTCTTGACCCACTGTTCAAACTCTACTATGAGCGCCTCGGTACCCCACAACGTACGTTTAAACGCGATTATCACGGGCTTGCCGACGCGGTTCCGCTTGAAAGTTTGTCGCCTCAGGTTGTCGAAGTGCTCGACGCGTTGCTTGTTGTGTCAAGGCACGCAAAGCCCATTCAGTAGCCACTGAGCGATGGATGCATGCGCAACTCCTAGGATCGCGTTTGAGACTAGCATTACCTTCACGGGACGGTCGTGGCAACGTCTTCAAGCAGAACTATCGCACCCGACGTTCCCGCCTTCTTGAAATACTTCGCGTCAGCAGTCACCAGCGTTCCGCCATGAACCAGCGCAACGGCGTGGTAGAGCGTGTCGAACAGGTGATGCTCTAGCGTTTTCGCTAGTGCAATTGCTCGACGATAAACCGCTTCATCGGCCATCGTTTCCCAAGTCATCGTCAGCAAATCATTGACGCTGTCGTTTGCCGTCTCTGGGGCTTCGCGAGCCAGTACTGCCGCCATTTCAGCGATGAAATGCGGGGGACACAGGAAGCGATCTTCACCTGTGTGAAAACGTTGCAGCAATGCAATTGCCGGGGCTACGAGCGGCTCATCGCCACGATCAGCAAAAAACCATTTGAGTGCAACGCTGGCGTCAAGCACCCAGTTCAAGGGCGATTGCTCGTCCGGCTGCGCGCGAGCTCGCCGGCACTGCGCACGGGCGCGCGACGTCGGCGTGCGAGGATGGCGTCAACGGCTCTGTCACTCGCCTGCTTACGACGAGCTCGCTCAACCGCCTCACGCATCAAGTCAGCGATGACGGCGCTTTTATTTACGTCAGAAAACGTGGTGTTGAACGCGTCTTTGACGTCATCGGGTACGCTGAAATTGACGGTGGCCATTGACGATTCTTTTCGCTCTACTTGTTGAAATATTCAATAATTTTACGCTTGCATGAGTCGAAAACCATCTCCGCCCTAGCCCTCCCCTTGAAGGGGAGGGAATCGTGATCTCTTGGTCTACCGCCACAGCAACCCAACCACCCCCAAAACCATCAACCCCGCACCCAGCAATTTCTCTTTCAATTGCTCTTCTTTGAGCAAGCGCGCAGCAAACCCTGCGGCGAATAGCATCGATATTTCGCGCAGTGGCGCGACATGGCTGATGGGGGCGGTTTGCATGGCGTAGAGCACGAGAATGTAGGCGAGCGGTGACACTGCGCCGATGCCGAGCGCGTAGTTGCCGTTCTTCTTCCATTCGTCACGCACTTCGTGGCGCTTGCGGATGAACATTGGCAGCATGATGATGGTGCGCAGAAAGTTTGAAAAGTAGTCGAGCAGCAGCGGTGAGAGCGCCAGAAATTTCACAGCGTAACCATCGAGCGCGGTGTATGCGGCGATAAACAAACCGGTGGTCACACCCCAGCGAATGCCTGCGCGTGATCGCTCGGACGGCGCTGTGAAAAGACGCAAACCACCCGCAAGCACAAAAATGCCGCCAACGATGGCGAGGATCCCAAAGCCGGAAAACAGATTCACGGCTTCGCCAAAAAACACAATCGCTGTGACGCTAGACAAAAGCGGGCCAGTGCCTCGCGCGACGGGATAGACGACGCCGTAATCGGCCAGCTGATAGCCGCGTTGCAGCGACAACGAGTAGCCAATATGCACGGCGGCGGACGCCGCCATGATGAGCCACTGCTTTTGAGTGATGTCCGCGACGAGTGACGGTGAATACCACCACCAGATCAGAAGCACGGGTGAATACAACGCCATCACGACGAGGTTGCCGAGCAAGACAAACGCGGCACCACCGCCCGATTTTTTTGCGAGCAGATTCCAGCTGGCGTGAAGCAATGCGGCAAGGAGGACGAGGAAGAAAGTGGTGAGCGTCATTTGCGCATTCAACAGCAGCCGCAAAGCTAGATTGGATAAATCAGTAGCCCTCACCCCAACCCTTTCCCACGGGGAGAGGGGGCGCGTAGAAAACCAGTCAGCTTTTCGCTGAAATGACCATTCTATAAGGGATAGCTGTGCGATTTATTAAATATCAACTATAGCCAAAATACGAATGCAGTCCGCGTAAATACTTAGTTTCAACGAAAAGCTGATGCTCGTACTACCAATACTTCATCGCGCCCTTGAACAGTTCTGCGAGTGAAGATTTGGTCACGTCGCGCGGTGCGTTCTTGATCACACGTTGCTGCGGAAACGCACGTTCGGCAAGGCTTTCGGCGTCGGCTTCCGTGTAGCCAACAGCGTTCAGTCCATTCGGGAAGTTCACGGCGCGCATCATTTCAATCAATTTGCTGGCAACGATTTCCCCTGCGTCCTTTATGTCTGCACCTTGCGTTTTCGCCCCAAGAAATTGAGCAGCCTCCAGATGACGCTCCGGAGCGGCCTCACCCGTGAAGCGATACACGCTTGGCGCGTTGAGCACAACGCTCATGCCGTGCGGCACCATCGGTTGCTCTTGCGGGTAACCGTGCGGCGGCAAGAAGCCCCGCACGAGGCCAGAGACGGCGTAGCTCATGCCGTGCGGCAGGTGACAACCGGCATTGGAAAACGTCATGCCCGCGATGAGCGCTGAGTACATGATCGCGCCCTTCGCTTGCTGATCGCTCGGATCGTTGACGGCCTTCACGAGGTTCTGACCAATGATGCGCAGCGACTCGCGTGCGCCCATGTCGCTCCACAAATTGGCGCCCTGATTCATGGGGCGTTTTGCGCCGTCTTGCCCTTCGTACATTTTTGGTTTCGCACTGTGCGGCCTTGCCGTGTAGCTCTCCAGTGCGTGAGACAACGCGTCGAAGCCGTTGGCGGCGATCACGGCGGGGGACAACGTGTGCGTCACGTCGGGATCAACAAGCGCGCGTGATGGCAGCATGTGACGCGACAGGATGCCCGTCTTGCATTGTTGTTCGAGCAGATTGCAAATCGCGATGCCGGTGACTTCGCTTCCGGTGCCGCAAGTGGTTGGGCAGGCGATGTGAGGCTTGAGCGGGCCGGGCACGGGCTTGCCCAAACCAATCGGTGCATTCACATACGCGAGCAATTCGTCGGGATAAGTGGCGTACAGATTCGCCGCTTTGGTGGTGTCCATCACCGACCCGCCCCCGACCGACACGAAGCCGTCAAACCTGCCATCAATTGCAAACTTTGCCGCCGCCATGAATGAATCACCGGTTGGCTCTACGGCACATTCCCAATAAATTTCCACCGCGCAACCCGCTGCTTCGAGTGAGCGCTTGACGGTGGCGACGTAGGGCAAATCGCGAACCGTTTTGTCGGTGAACAGGCCCACGCGCTTCATGCCCAGCGCCCGCGCATGCGAGCCCGCTTCGCGCAGACAGCCGGGGCCGAAGGTGAAATGATTGACCTCGACGGTGAAGGCAGCGTCACCTTCGTGACCTTGAAGGCCTTCGAGCCCGTAGTAGCGGCAACAGGTGTACATCAAATTCCTCAGTACGAACGGTCAGTCGAAAGGCACGGTAATTACGTCAAAGTATGGGCTCACAGCGCACTTCGGTCTTCACCGAATTGGCAATGAAGCATTCGGCATGCGCTTTGTGATGCAAGGCATGAATTTGCTCGACGGTGGGTTGATGGTCGCCTGAAAAAACGACGCGTGGCTTGAGGGTCACGACGGTCATGACGGTTTTGCCTTCGGCGTTTCGAGCCATGATTCCGGACGCGTCATCGAAGTAGCTGTCAACGCAAAATTTGCGCGCAGCGGCAATCGATAGAAACCAAAGCATGTGGCAGCTGGAAAGCGCTGCGACGAACATTTCTTCCGGGTCGACGGCGCTCGCATCGGACATGGGCAGCGGCACCACGCTCGGTGATGAGGAACCAGGAAGCACGACTCCGCCGTCGAAACGCATCGTGTGTTTGCGGCTGTAGCGATTGCTGATGAATTCCTGTTCGCCTCGCTGCCATTCGATTTTTGCGGTGTATTCGCTCATCATGCTGCCCGGTCTGTTTGACGCGGCTCCATTGTAGGGGGTAGGAAACGCCGGAATCACGACCTCCCGTCCCTCCGAACCGTACGTGCGGTTTTCCCGCATACGGCTCTCCAGGGCACCTCTAATAATTCGTTTTTTGGGGATGCAGTGCTAGGGGCCCGGAGCGCAGCAACCAGAGCGTACGCCCTGGTACGTGAGGATTGGAACGGGCCCGAAGCTTCTGACTGCGTTTCCTACAATGGGGCTCTTCCGTTCCCCGCAAGAGTCCCACTTTGCTTGAAGTCCGCTCCGTCAGATTCGACTATCCGAATCATCCCGCACTTGTTGATGTTTCGTTCACGCTAGCGGCGGGCAGCGTGACCGCGCTGGTCGGCCCGAATGGCGCGGGCAAGAGCACACTCATGCGCTGCGTTGCCGGACTCGCTGAACCGCTCTCGGGTGCGGTGTATTTGAACGGCGTCGCCATCACCGACAATCCCCGGTTCGCGCATCGCGACATCGGTTATCTCGAAGACGAATTCGGCCTCTACGATGAGCTGACTGTGAGCCAGTGTTTGCATTACGCCGCCGCAGCGCGCGGCGTGCCGGACGCGAATCTCGACGCCCGTACGGAGGCCGTGGCAGCGCAACTCGACATCACGCACTGCCTGCCGAAACGCGTGCGCGAACTCTCGCGCGGGCAGCGCCAGCGAGTTGCGATTGGTCAGGCGATCATCAGTGCGCCCAAGCTTCTGGTGCTTGACGAACCGGCGTCCGGTCTTGACCCCGAGGCGCGCGCCAGTTTGGCCGGTCTGTTTCGGCGCTTGCAGGCCGATGGCATTACGCTGCTCGTTTCTTCACACATCCTGACCGAGCTTGAGGCGTATTCCACGCACATGCTGGTGCTGCGTGCGGGGCGGATGATTGAATATCGTGCGCTGGTTACGGTCGCCGCGAGCACCGCGCCGTCGCGATCAGAGCGCCGCAAGCGAAGTCTTGAGGTGATGCTGCAAGTGCCTTGGCGCGATTGGGCGACGCTGCCTTTTTCCAGCGATCAGATTCGGGTGCTTGCGCCTGAAAATACTGTTGTTAGCGACGCGACACACCTACAAATCGACGCCGAATTAGACGACGCCGGACAGAGCGCATTGCTGCAACAACTGGTAAGCAGCGGCGCACAGGTGCTGAGTTTTGGCGAAACGCGGCAAACGTTGGCTGCGAGCTACGAGCAGTCAATTGCCGAATCGCCAAAGGCTGACGCGACTGACACGGCGAGCCCACAATGAGCATGCGACTGAATCCCGAATTTCGCCGGCAATTCTGGTTGCAGATCAGCGCCACGCGACTGATTCTTGCGCCGGTGGTCATTGCGATTGTTGTTGCGGTGCTTGCCGCTACCGAGCCGACGACAACTGCGATACACACATTCGCTTGGGTAGCGCTGCTGGTTGCAGTTCTGTTCTGGGGCACGAGCGTCGTTGGCACCAGTATCCGCGACGAAATCACGGGCCGCACCTGGAACCAGCAGCGGATGTCGCGGCTAACCCCGTGGCAGTTGATGTCGGGCAAGCTGTTCGGCGCAACGAGCTATGTCTGGTACGTGGCGCTGCTGTGCGCGCTGGTGGCGTTGTTCAGCGGACGCGCGGCGTCCAGCGCCTTTGAGCCGCACAACCCGGCGATTGAGTATGTGTTCCTTCTGGCGCTGGGTGTCTTCGCACATTCAGTGGCACTGATGGCACCGCTCGCGTTTCAGAGCGGCAGTGGTGAGCCGCGTGTCAGCGTGCCCTCGATTGCCGTGTTCGCGCTGGTATTTGTGATGTTTCAGGCGGCTCCTTCGGGCGTGACACCGAGCGCTGGTGAAAGCGTCAACACGGCATGGTTCGGCATGAGCACCACGCCGCAACTGCTAGCGATGTGGACCGCGTTAAGCCTTGCCGCATGGGGCATTTTGGGCGCGTGGCGAGCGATGCGACAGGCGCTGCAAGTGCGGCAGCTGCCCTGGGCTTTGCCTGCTTTTGTGGCGTTCATGGGGGTGTGGGCGGCGGGCAATGCTGGCGCGGCAGACGCGTCTATCGTCACCACGGCTTTAATCGGCGCGACGCTCGCATTGGCTGCGTCGGCGTGGGTGCTGATGCTCTGGGAACCGCAATCGTTATTCGCGTGGCAGCGCATTCGCATGCATTGGGTAGCAGGCGTGCGAGCGCGCGCGGTTGCGGGCGTGAGCGCGGCGACCAGCGTGGTGGTGTTTGCCGTCATTGGCGCGCTGCTGGTGGCAGCCCTGAACGCGATGTCAGCCGGTGCGGAAGTCGCAGGCGTACGGCCCACGGGTTTCTTCATGAAAACCGCGATGTCCAGCAGGCTCAGTCTCGCGAGTCACAGCGGGGCGTTTCTCTGGCTAGCGCTCGTGCTGCTGCGCGATTTCGCATTCACACTCATGGCAGACACGTTCACCACCTCGCCGCGACGACGCTCGGCGGTGATCCTGCTCTACCTGTTATTCATGTACGTCGCCGCGCCAACCGCACTGCAAGCGATGTCTGGCGACGGTGGCGATTGGTGGTTGCCGACGGCTCATCCTGCAGTTCCGATTGTTGTGGCGCTCGTCACCCTGCTCGCCATGGTTGCCGCTTTAATGTCGCGCACGCCTCGCACCGCAACTGTCATCGCGACGAAACCATGAAACACCTCACGCCCAAAGACGCCCACGATTTCATTCACACGAACACCGATGTGGTGTTCGTCGATGTGCGCTCGGAGATTGAATATTTCTACGTGGGTCATCCGGTCGGAGCCGAGCACATCGCGTGGCAGGAGCCGCCGGACTGGGACGTGCAGCCGGAGTTTGCGCAGCATGTGAAGGCGCTGGTGGCGGGCGTCAGAACGCGGCCTGTCGTGCTGATTTGCCGCAGCGGTAAGCGCTCGATTGATGCTGGCAAAGTGCTGGAAAAAGCCGGATTTTCTGATGTTTACAACGTGTTGCACGGCTTTGAGGGCGATCTCGACGAAAACTTTCATCGTGGCCACAAGAGCGGCTGGCGGTTTGATGGGTTGCCTTGGGCGCAGATGTAGGGCGGAAGGTGGGAGGTGGCTATTTACAGCTTTTTGCTGTAATTCATATTTGACGGGGGCTATCGGCGCATTTTCTTAAATATCGATTTGTCGCTTTTATTGATATTAACCCGCGTTCAGTGGCGTTTTCAGCCGAAAGCCAATCATAGATGCAGGCTGCGCCACCCACCAGTGGGTGCCACCGCGAAGTCAGGGGCCGTCAGCGGCAAGTCATCCCCGCTCAGCGATAATCGTAAGCTAACTCGCGCTACCGTGCCCTACCTTCACTAAGCTACCCGCATGCTTACATACTCTCCCTCTGATCTCCACACCGCCGCCAACGCAATTCGCATTCTGGCGGTAGACGCTGTCGCACAAGCCAAATCCGGGCATCAGGGCATGCCGATGGGCATGGCCGAAATCGCCGTCGCGTTGTGGCGGACTAACTCGCCCGATGGGCCACATTTTCGTCACAACCCGGCCAATCCGCACTGGGCAAATCGTGACCGCTTCGTAGTCTCCAATGGTCACGGCTCGATGTTGGCTTATGCTTTACTGCACTTGTCAGGTTATGTCCTGCCGATGTCGGAGATCAAAAATTTCCGTCAACTGAACAGCAAAACGCCAGGGCATCCTGAGGTGGGCGTAACGCCGGGGATTGAAACGACCACCGGCCCGCTCGGTCAGGGCTTCGCCAATGCGGTGGGCATGGCGCTCGCTGAGAAATTGCTGGCGAAAAAGTACGGCTCGGTGATTGATCATCACACCTACGTTTTCATGGGTGACGGCTGCATGATGGAAGGCATTTCGCACGAAGCGGCCTCGCTCGCGGGCGTGCTCGGCCTGAACAAACTCGTCGCGTTTTACGACGACAACGGCATCTCGATTGACGGTCACGTTGAAGGGTGGTTTCGTGACAATACGGCTCTGCGATTCCGCGCCTATGGCTGGAATGTGATCGGGCCGATTGATGGGCAAAGCATCGATGCCGTCGACGCCGCCATCGTTGTCGCGAAAACCGAATCGGCGAAACCCACGCTCATCATCTGCAAGACCGACATTGGCCACGGCTCACCCAACAAACACGGCACGGCCGAAGCACACGGCACGGCGGTCATGGGCGACGAAATCGCGGCGACGCGCGCCAACATCGGCTGGACTTTGCCGCCGTTTGAGATGCCAGCAGAGGCCTACGCGGTGCTTGACGCGAAGGCGACGGGTGCGGCGCTGGAAGCAGATTGGAACAACGTTTTTGCGGGCACAGACCCCGAATTGAAGCGTCGCCTCGCGAACAATTTGCCAACAAATTACGCCGACATTTTGAAGCACGCCGTCGATGCCGCCATCGCCGTCGACAAAGAAGTCGCCACCCGCAAAGCCGCGCAAAACGCGCTTGAATTTTTCGGCCCAGCGCTGCCTGAAATGATCGGCGGCTCTGCCGATCTCACCGGCTCCAATCTCACCAATCACAAGCAGTCCGTCACCGTTACGGCGGAGGGCGTTGGCAACCACATTGGTTACGGCGTGCGCGAATTTGGCATGTGCGCGATTGCCAACGGCATGGCGTTGCACGGCGGCATCATCCCGTACGTCGGCACTTTCCTCGTGTTCAGCGACTATGCTCGGAACGCCGTGCGTATGGCCGCGCTGATGAAAATTCGCGTGCTCTACATCTTCACCCATGACTCGATTGGTGTCGGTGAAGACGGACCAACACATCAACCGGTTGAGCATGTCGCATCGCTGCGCTTGATCCCCGGCTTGCATGTGTGGCGTCCGGCCGATTCGCTGGAAAGTACGGTTGCCTACGCGAGCGGCATTGAGCGCAAAGACGGCCCCACGATGCTTTGCCTGTCACGGCAAAACACGGCTGTCATCAAGCGCGACGCGTCGCATGAAGCGCTGATTCGGCGTGGCGGTTACATCGTGTCGGAAGTATTGACACCGGCTTTGGTGATCATCGCGACGGGCTCGGAAGTTGGGCTCGCGCTGGCTGCGCAAAAGGTGCTGGCCGAGCAGGACGTGCAAGTGCGCGTTGTCTCCATGCCCTGCACGCAATTATTCGATCAGCAGAGCGTCGATTACAAGCTCGCCGTGCTGCCACCGGAGGTGCCGAAGATCGCAATCGAGGCGGGCGTGACCGATGGCTGGTGGAAATATGTCGGCCTGCATGGCGCGGTAGTTGGCATCGACACCTTCGGCGAATCGGCTCCGGCCCCGGTGCTCATGAAGCACTTCGGTTTGACAGTGGAGAGCGTTGTCGCCAAGGCGAAAGCGTTGCTTTAGTCGAAAGCGCTTCTCCAGATTTTGTAGTGGGCACCCCGTGCCCACCTTTTGTGAACGACGTGGGCACGGGGTGCCCACCCTACATGGAAAAAAAATGGCAATCAAAGTAGGCATCAACGGTTACGGTCGCATCGGTCGCAATGTGCTTCGCGCGCTCTATGAATCCGGTCGCACCGATATCGAAATCGTCGCGATCAACGATCTGGGCGATAGCGAGACCAACGCGCATCTAACCCGCTACGACACGGCGCATGGCCCGTTCGCCAAGACGGTTGCGGTTGAGGGCGACAACCTCGTGATTGAAGGCGATCGCATCAAGGTGTTCGCGATTCGAAATCCTGCTGAGATTCCATGGGGCGAGTGTGGCGTGGATGTGGTGCTCGAATGCACGGGCCTGTTCACCAGCAAAGCCCGCGCAGGTGCGCACCTCTCCGGTGGCGCGAAGAAGGTTGTCATCTCGGCGCCGGGCGAGAAAGATGTGGACGCCACCGTCGTTTACGGCGTGAATCACAACGTCCTGAAAGCCAGCGACACCGTCATCTCGAACGCGAGCTGCACGACCAACTGCTTGGCTCCGCTCGCAATGGTTTTGCACAAGGAAGTGGGCATCGTCAACGGCCTGATGAACACGATTCACAGCTACACCAACGATCAGGTGTTGACCGATGTGTTCCATAAAGATTTGCGTCGCGCCCGCGCTGCTGCGCACAACATGATCCCGACGAAAACTGGTGCTGCCGCTGCGGTCGGCCTCGTGCTGCCAGAGTTAAACGGCAAGCTGGACGGCTTCTCAGTACGCGTGCCGACGATCAATGTCTCGCTCGTCGATCTCTCGTTCGTCGCCGGACGCGATACCACGGTCGATGAGATCAACCAGATCATGAAAACCGCCGCCAACGGCCCGCTAAAAAACGTGCTCGCCTACAGCGACGGCCCGCTCGTCTCCAGCGACTTCAATCACAACCCGCACAGCTCGGTGTTCGATGCGACGTGCACCAAGGTGTCGGGACGTCTGGTCAAGGTTTGCTCGTGGTATGACAACGAGTGGGGGTTCTCGAACAGAATGCTGGACACGACGGTGGCGTTGATGGGTGCGAAGTAGGCCTTGTTCGGATGAACGTCGATTCGATTGACATCCGTCCGACGCAGATGGTGGATTTGGCGTCTCTGGTTGAGTGCCTGAATCCCGTGTTTTTGGAGCGGCGTTATCTGGCCATCACTGAGGCGATTCCAGTCGGCGAGGTAATGAACTATCACGCCAGCCATATTGCGGCGGGGCATCCCCACTTTGTGGCGATGGACGGGGAGCGCGTGGTTGGGCTGTGCGATGTCGTACCCGCTGCGCTGCCCCGCATTGCTGCGCTTGCGCATGTGGCGACCATTGGCATGTTGTTGGCATCCGATTATCGTGGTCATGGGCTGGGTGAACGCCTGCTGCGGACAACGCTAGCCGCGTGCAAAGGTCGCTGGGAACGGATTGAGTTGAACGTCTACAGTCACAACGAGCGCGCTCACAAACTGTACGTGCGCTGCGGCTTCATCGAGGACGGTCGTCGCGTCGGCGCATGGAAGCTCGACGGCGTGAGCTCTGACATCATCGAGATGTCAATACGGATGTAGGAGCGGCGCTGCCGCGACCTTTGCGAATTGTCCAATCGGGTTCGCGGCAGAGCCGCTCCTACAGTACGTCTATGTAACTTATGAACTTCAAGAAACTCACCGACCTCAATCTCAAAAACCAGCGCGTTTTCATCCGCGCTGATCTCAATGTGCCGCAGGACGACGCGGGCAACATCACGGATGACACGCGGATTCGCGCTTCGGTACCGGGGATTCAATTCGCGTTGAAGGCGGGTGCAGCGGTGATGGTGACGTCGCATCTGGGGCGTCCGACTGAAGGCGAAGTGAAGCCTGAAGATTCACTCGCACCGATTGCGAAGCGCCTTTCCGAACTGCTCGGACAGTCGGTGCGCCTGATCGCCAACTGGGTAGACGGCGGCTTCACCGTTGCGCCGGGCGAAGTGGTGCTTCTTGAAAATTGCCGTTGCAACAAAGGCGAGAAGAACAACGACGAAACGCTGGCAATGAAAATGGCCGCGTTGTGCGATGTGTACGCTAACGACGCGTTCGGCACCGCGCATCGGGCGGAGGCGACGACCGAAGGCATCGCGCGCTTCGCTAAAACGGCCTGTGCTGGCCCGTTGATGGCGGGCGAGCTTTGCGCCCTCGGCGCGGCCTTGCTCGCGCCCAAACGGCCAATGGTTGCGATTGTGGCGGGCTCCAAGGTGTCTACCAAGCTCACCATCCTCGCGTCGCTCGCCGACAAGGTGGATCAGCTGATTGTGGGCGGCGGAATCGCCAATACTTTTCTTTTGGCGCAGGGCCATAACGTCGGCAAATCGCTCGCCGAAGCAGACCTCGTTCGTGAGGCGAAAGCGATCATCGACAAGATGGCAGCACGCGGCGCGAGCGTACCGCTGCCGACGGACGTGGTGTGCGCCAAAGAATTCTCCGCAACGGCGACGGCCACGACGAAATCCATCGCGGACGTTGCGGCAGATGACCTGATTCTCGACATCGGCCCGCAAAGCGCTGCAGCGCTGGCTCAGACGCTCGAAACTGCCGGCACCATCGTCTGGAACGGCCCGGTCGGCGTGTTCGAGTTCGAGCAGTTTGCGGGCGGTACCAAGGCCATCGCGGCCGCGATTGCGGCGTCGCCAGCGTTTTCTATCGCCGGTGGCGGCGACACCATCGCTGCGATCAACAAGTTCGGCGTCGCCGACAAAGTGAGCTATATCTCGACTGCGGGCGGCGCGTTTCTGGAATTTCTGGAGGGCAAGACCTTGCCAGCGGTGGCGGCGCTTGAGGCGCGATTCAGCGTATAAACTTTTTGCTGAAACCCATTCTGATCAGGGACTAGCGCTTAGTTTTAAGGAAAGTCGACTTAGGTCATTTTACGTAATTAGCCCCTATGGGAACGCCAGTGCACAATAAAGCTGTGTCTTCGAAATCGGTTTAGAAGCCCCTTGATCGCGCCGATGCCGCGCTGCAACACGAGGCGTTTGGCACAATGCCTGATTACGCTTTTGAAACTGCTGCAACATGTTCCCTTACGATCGCTTCGTCAAGTTTGAAGAACTCACCACGCTGCTGCGCAGCGCAGCCGATACCCACCCCAATTTGGCCCGCATGGCCTCGATTGGCGCGAGCCACGAAGGCCGCTCAATCTGGTGCGTCACCGTCACCAACTATGCCACCGGCGAGCCGCTCACCAAGCCAGCGTTTTACGTTGACGCCAACATTCACGCGACCGAGCTTTCCGGGTCCGTCGCCGCGTTGAAGCTGATCGATACGCTGCTGTCGAACTACGGCACGCGAGAAGACATCACGCGCCTGCTCGACACCCGCACGGTGTATGTGATTCCGCGCGTCAACCCGGACGGTGCCGAATGGGCGATGGCTGACAAACCGAAATACATCCGCTCGTCGACCCGCCCCTATCCCTACAACGAGGACGCGATTGAGGGCCTTGAGGCCGAAGACATCGACGGCGATGGCCGCATCCTGATGATGCGTATCGCGGACGGGAACGGCCCGTGGAAAAAGCACGCGACCGAGACGCGCCTGATGGTGCGCCGCGATCCGGTGGAAACGGGTGGCGAATATTTCCGCATCGTGTCCGAAGGGCGCATAAAAAATTACGACGGCTTCAATCTGCCGGTGGCGCGCGTGAAGCAGGGCGTAGATCTCAACCGCAATTTCCCGGAAGAATGGCGCGGCGAAGGCGAGCAGCTTGGCGCGGGCGACTTCCCCACCAGCGAGCCGGAAGTGCGCGCCTGCGTCGAGTTCATCAACACCCATCGCAATATTTGCGGTGGCCTCTTCTTCCACACATGGAGCGGCGTGTTGCTGCGCCCGTTCGGTACCAAGGCCGATGATGAAATGCCGCCCGAGGATTTGTGGGTGTTCCAGACGCAGGGCAAGAAGGGTGAAGAGCTGACCGGCTATCCGGCGATCAGCGTGTTCCACGAGTTCAAATATCACCCGAAAGAAATCATCACGGGAACCCAGGATTGGCTCTACACCGTGCTTGGCTCGTATGCATGGGTGGTGGAGATCTGGTGCCCGATGCGCGAGGCGGGAATTACGGGCTACAAGTACATCGAGTGGTTCCGCGATCATCCGGTGGAAGATGATTTAAAGCTCCTGAAATGGACCGACGAGACACACAAGGGCAAGGGCTACGTCGACTGGTATTCGTACGATCATCCGGATCTCGGCAAAGTCGAGCTCGGCGGCTGGAACCGCATTTACACGTTCAGCAATCCGCCGCCACACCTCATGGAAAAAGAGGTCGGCAAGTTTCCGGAATGGATCATTTTTCAGGCGTTGATGTCGCCGAAGCTGGAGCACCACTCGACCAAAATCAACTCGCTCGGCAACGATTTGTGGCGCATCGATTTCGGCGTGCACAACACCGGGTTTCTGCCGAGTGACGTGAGCAAGCTCACGCGGAAGAGCAAACTCGTGCGCGGGGTCGTCGGCGAGATCACCGTGCCTGAGGGCGCGACGCTGGTTGAAGGCAAATCGCGCATCGAAGGCACGCAACTCGAAGGTAGAAACAACAACCACACACTGGTAAGCTTCTTCCCCGGCACCAACGCCACGCAGGATCGACAACGCTTTACGTGGATCGTGCGTGCTAAAGTGGGCAGCACCATCTCTCTCACCGCCAAGCATGACCGCGCGGGCCACGTTACTCAACAAGTCACATTGAACTAGAAAGATCATCATGTCAGGCGGCGGATTTCACGTACACGGACCCCACGATCACGAACTCGAACATGCGGGGCAGCATGGCGATACCCATGCTGGCGCGATCGCCGTCGTCACGGCCATCATCGCCACCATCGGCGCGATCTTCGCGTACATGGGCGGCGCGACGCAGGCCAATGCGGGGCTCTACAAAAACAACGCAGCGATCAAGAAGACCGAAGCGTCAAACCAGTGGAACTACTATCAGGCCAAGAGTAGCAAGCAGAATTTGAGCGAGCTGGCCATTGAGCTGGCCCCGGAGTCGAAGAAGGTTTTCTACAGCGAAGAAATCGTTCGCTACAAGAAAGAGAAAGCTGACATCAAGAAGGACGCCGAGAAACTTGAAGCCGCTTCAACGGACTGGGACAAGAGGAGTGATGATGAGATGCACCAGCATCATCGCTGGGCGCAGGCGACCACGGTACTGCAAATCGCCATCGCGCTCGCGGCCATTGCTTTGCTTACCAAAAAGCGATGGGTCGAGTACGGGATGTTCGGTGTGACGGGTTTAGGACTTGTGGTCGGCGTGCTCGCTTTTCTGCACGTTTAGTCACGAATCACCCCCTGATCTTCAACCGGATTGAGTGGCGTTTTCTAGTCGAGCTATAGGGCGAGCGCTCCCCACAGCGTGTGGCCTCGCCTCCCACATTCCCCACATTGCATCTTCGAAATTGCGCGCAAACTTTTTCGCATCGAAGAGCGAGGACTGGCTCACGCGCTCGCGCAGCCCGTTTCGCAGCGACGCGAGGCTGGCAACGTCAGTTGCGAATTGCAGGGCCTTTTTGACGTACTCATCAGGCGTCTGCGCGATCCAGTCGGCGAGTCCTGCCGTGGTCAAAATGCTGGTGCCTTGGCGCGATAGCAGCGTGTCGCCTGACAGCGTAAGCGTTGGCACGCCCATCCATAGCGCGTCGCAGGTTGTGGTGCCGCCCGGAAACGGAAAGGTGTCGAGCACAAAATCGATGCGGGCGTAGCTCTCCAGATAGCTTCGGTAATCCTCCGCAGCGCGCAACTCAACTTGCCCGATGTCGATGCCGCTCCGGATCACTCGATCCCTCAGTGAATGCCGAGCGCCCGCGTCCGACATGGCGTGATTTTGAAATCGCAGTCGCGCGTTCGGAAGTTCCGTGAGGATGCGCGCCCACAGCGCGAGCACTTCATCGGAAATTTTCGAAATGCTCTGGTAGCAGCCCAACGTCAGATAGCCGTTAGAAACCCTCGGCTGCGTCGCGACAGGCGGTGCGTCACGAGGGGTCGAAAAGCACAAGCGCGTCTCCGGCAGTCGCCACACCCGCTCGGTAAATTGGTCCTCGTGGCCTTCCGGCACGCCCACGGAATCGACCATGATGTAGTCGATTTCATTGACACCCGTCGTTGCGAAATAGCCCAGCCATGTCGCCCCGACGGGCGTGGGTTTGAGTGCGAACACAGGCAGGCGATTGCCCTCGGTATGCCCCGAAAGGTCAAGCATTACGTGTACGCCGTTGTCGTGAATGAGCTGGGCCAGCGCACCGTCGTCTAGGTGACGAACCTCATGCCATGAGCTGCACTGCGACCGCAATTGCGCGGTGAGCGCGTCATGGTGCGTACCGTTGGAATACACGTGAAGACTCAACCGTTCCGGGTCGATTTGCGCGATGACGTCGCGTAAAAAATATCCCACTGGATGCTGATGCAAGTCGGCTGAAACCAGGCCAATTTTCAGGCGCACGGGATTATGCTCGCACGCCCACTGCGTGTAACGCTGTGTTGCGGTGTGCGTGGTCAAGCGCTCGCCAAACATTTGTGTTCGCGACGTGCGAACTTCCGCATCGACGTGCGGCACGTAGTTGAACGTGCAAAGCAGGCTGCTCCACGCAGTCCAAAGATGTGGCTTCAGGTCAATGGCTCGCTGATATTCCTTCAGCGCCGCGTTCAGATCGCCGCGTGTGCCGTAGGTAGCACCGAGATTCAAGTGAGCTTCGGCGCAGTCTGGATCAATATTGATGGCCCGTTGGTGACACTGCTCCGCCTCTTGCAAGCGTCCGAGATCCGCCAACACGATGCCCCAACTCGTCAAGATCGGCGCGGAGTTCGGCTCCAGCATGCAGGCCCGACGGAAGCTAAGTTCCGCCTCCGGGAGTCGATTCAATTCGCGGTAGGTAATCGCCAGATTTTTGTGGCACTCAGCATCGGTGGGTCGGATCTGAGAAGCCCGCAAAAGTGGCAGCAAAGCGGCCTCGACTTGCCCCAATTTCTTTAGCGCACCGCCCAACGCTTTCCATGCGAATGAGTGTTTTGGGTAGCGCTTTGTCAGTGCGCGCGTGGTGTCGACGACTGCCGCAAACTGGCCCGCGTTGAATAGCGCGATGACGTGGTCTAGCTTGTTTTTTGGTGGGCTGGTTTGCATTAATTGTGCGGCAGCTTTGCTAAACTGGCCAGTGTCGAATGCGGCGATAAGTCAGCCGTGTGCATTTGTTATTCAGGTCAATTATCGTTGAGTAGGGCTTGTATGCGACGCCAAATCGTGGTGGCTGTGTCTCTGTTGATGGCGATGAGTTTGCTCCCAATCGCACACTCGGAATCGATAGTTACGATCCTTGACGCCGGATTTGAATCGTCGCTCAGTGGTGGGCGCTCACCGTGGCGGCTGGTGCAACATGCGGGCGTAAACGCCTACGCGATGGTTCGTGATGTTGAAACATTTACCGAGGGCAAGCAGAGCCTGCGGCTAACGCGCCTGACGCCTGAGTTCTACGGCACCGTGCGGCAAGTGATTCGTCCGATTGAGCCTGGGAAGTATCGCTTTAGCTTGATGCTGCGAACCAGGGGCGTTGATGGCGGCGGGTGGACAGCGTACGTTCGCGTGCTGAAGTCCGATGGCGAGGGCGAGATTTTTTTCGGTTCCGATGTTGTCGGCGACACTGACTGGAAGCAGACAACGCTCGAGTTTGACACCCCCGCCGGTGTCACTGGGCTCGAGCTGGGGGTGACGTTACGGGGCGGTGGCAGCGGTTGGATCGATGACACTCAGTTGGTGAGGCTGCGCTAGCAGCCTGTCGGACTTAAGCTTCAAGCCGCTTCGCTACGCTGTACTTGCGGCTGTTGTTGCTTAATATTCAGGCATCAATCGTAAATTCAGGG
>JAYVPF010000140.1:0-24104 GCA_043757535.1 Burkholderiales bacterium | reverse complement strand
CGAGAAATGGGCGTTCCGATTGACACGCTGGTGCTCGCCACCAACGAAAACAACGTGCTCGCCGAGTTCTTCAACACCGGTGTGTATCGTCCGCGCCCGAGCAAAGAAACGTTCGAAACCTCCAGCCCGTCGATGGACATTTCCAAAGCGTCGAACTTCGAGCGCTTTGTGTTTCATCTGTTCAACGGCGACGGCGAGCGCATTGCTGCGATGTGGCGCGAAGTCGATCAAGGTCGGTCTTTCGATGTGTCGCGAACGCCCGAATTCAAAGGAATGCGTGAGCGCTTCGGCATCGTCGCCAGCACCAGCACGCACGCTGATCGCCTCGCAACCATTCGTGACGTCTACGCAAAAACAGGCAGCCTGATCGATACGCACACGGCGGACGCGGCGAAAGTCGCGCGCGCGCTCGTCAAGTCTGGCGTGCCCATGATCGCGCTCGAAACGGCGCTCCCGGTGAAATTTGCCGAAACAGTGAAGCTGGCTGTTGGGTTCGAGCCACCGCTAACCAACGCGCAACACGCCATGATGGCGCTGCCGCAGCACGTCACACAAATTGCACCGTCCGTTGAACGGGTCAAGGCAATCATCGCGGCGGGTTGAGTCACCGAACCGTCGCTTTGTGGGCGGTAGCTTGAGGCGATGCACGCCACAAACTTCACGCTATAATCAAAAAATCAGCGGCTGTAGCTCAGTTGGATTAGAGTACTTGGCTACGAACCAAGGGGTCGTGGGTTCAATTCCTGCCAGCCGCGCCAAACACTACAAGGGTTAGTCAGTTAATAGCTGCTAACCCTTTTTCTTTTCCCGGCGTTGCGATACGGAATGCGATGGTAAATTCGTCGAACTGTGGTGAAGCAAATTCCTTAGTCAGCAACGGAGGAATGAACGTTTACTCATGATTAATCCCCCACGGTTTGCAGATTTAGCTGACACCGCCAGCTCTCGTTTTTTTCAGTAAACGCCACATTCCCATCAGGCCTAAAATCGGGCCCGGCAGCAAGATCCACAGGGCCTTGCTGCCCAGCACTTCGATGACGCTCAGCAGCAAGGTGATGCTGATAATGGTGATCAGAAACCCGATACTGTTCTGGATAGCCAGCGCACTGCCCACCCATTCTGGCGGGCAGCTTCGGGCCGAGATGGACGAAAACTGGGGAGAGTCGGCGACCACAAAGAAACCCCAGACAAGCAGCACCAGCAAGCGCGGCAGCAGCCAGTCGTTGGGCAGTAGCGGATAAATCATGCACAACAGACCTGAGGAGAGTAACGCGAACGCAGCCACATAAACACTGTCCAGCTTGAGACTGACCCGCCCGCCGAACACGCAGCCGAGGAAACCCGCTGCGATACAAAAAAAGCTGATGGCGGCGACGGATCCGGGCTCGCCCCCGTGCGATTGCCCTGCATCCATGAGCAGCTGAGCGGCAAGCCAGGGCAACACCGCCCAGAAAGCATAAAGCTCCCACATATGGCCAAAATAGCCCATGGCAGCTCCCCTGAAATCGGGAATTCGGAATACGGCAAACGCCCTAGCCAGCGATGCGCCCCGGTGGCCGTCGCTCTTTTTCAGGTGAGGACCATCACCCAGAAAATACACCAGCGCCGCGCCAGCCAATGCCAGTACCGAGGACACCTGAATCACGGTTTGCCAGGGCAGGGCCGCGCCCAGCGCCCGCACGCCGTGTGGCAATGCGGTGCCCAGCGTCAACATGCCCACCAAGAGCCCCAAGGCAGCGCCGGACTTGCCGCCCACCCAACCGACGATCATCTTCATGCCCAACGGATAGATTCCTGCCAGACACAGGCCAACCGCAAAGCGAAGAAGAAGACCCGCCTCGAAACCAGTCCAGCCCGCTGAAAACACACCATTGAAAACCGCGCCTGACACACAGGCAATGGCAAAAATACGACTGGTTGAATACCGGTCCGCCCAGCCGGAATAGGCCAGCCACAGGGTGCCCGCAATGAAGCCTGACTGGGTTGCGGCAATCAGCCAGGCAAACTGCGCAGGCCCGATAAGCCATGCTGCCATCAAATCGTCGGCGGCACTGTTCGGGCTGAACCAAAGCGATGTGCCCAGCCACTGGGCCGAAACGATCAACGCTACGGCCCAGCGCCGCTGGTTCATGAACAGTGCGTCAGCGCCGAGCTCAGGTCGTCGATCAAGTCATCGGCGTTTTCAAGTCCGACAGAAACCCGCAGCAAACCTTGTGGCGTCTTGCTTTCCGGGCCCTCGATTGATGCGCGATGTTCGATCAGGCTTTCGACGCCACCGAGGCTCGTGGCGCGGGTGAAAATTTCGACGTTCGCGGCCAGCGCCATCGCCGATTCCTTGCCGCCCTTGACCTCGAACGAAAGCATGCCGCCAAAGCCGGACATCTGTCTGCTGGCAACAGCATGAAACGGATTGTCTGGCAAGCCAGGGTAATGCACCACGCTGACTTTTGCGTGCTGCTGCAAAAATTCAGCGACCTTTTGCGCATTGGCGCAATGCGCCTGCATGCGGTACGGCAGGGTCGGCAGGCTGCGCATGACCAGCCAGCAGTCGAACGGCGAAGGCACCGCGCCGCCAAAAAGTTGCGCAGTACGCAACTGGGCAAATTGCTCGTCATCGAGCCGCGACACGACGGCCCCGCCCAGCACATCGCTGCGCCCGCCCAGGTATTTGGTGGTGGCATGCATCACCATGTCGCAACCCAGCAATAGCGGCTGCTGAAGCACGGGGCTGGCAAACGTGTTGTCGGCAATGGCACGCGCGTCGTGCTGGTGGGCAATCAATGCGATGGCCGTGATGTCGACACATTGCAGCAGGGGATTTGACGGCGTTTCGATCCAGATGATTTTGGTCTGGGGGGTCAAAGCCTTGCGCACGCCGTCCAAGTCTGTCATGTCGACAAACGTCGCCGTGACGCCCCATTTGCCGAAAAGATGTTTCAAGACATTGGCCGTGCCGTGGTAGATATCGTTCGGTGCGACGACATGGTCGCCCGGTTTCAACCCCTGGAAGATCGCGGTAACGGCCGCCAGACCGGAGCCGAAGGCGGCACTTGCTGCGCCGCCTTCAAGCGCGGCCAGCGCGGCTTCCAGCGCATTGCGGTTCGGGTTGTGATTTCGCGAGTAGAGAAAACCACGCGAATAGCCCCCGTCCGCGTCACGCTCGAAAGTGGTTGAAAGGTGGATGGCCTCGGTGACAGCGCCGGTGCCGACATCGACCGCGTGTCCGGCGTGCACCGCCAGTGTTTCGAATTTGTATTGTTTTCCGGGTTTCATAGTTTTTTCACAGTGCGGGGATCAAATGAATCAGGTGGACAGAACAGGTAAAGGGTTTAAAAAACCGGGATCAGACTACCCTTGATTTGGTCGAGAATGAACTTCC
This sequence comes from Burkholderiales bacterium, assembly GCA_043757535.1. Taxonomy (GTDB): domain Bacteria; phylum Pseudomonadota; class Gammaproteobacteria; order Burkholderiales; family Casimicrobiaceae; genus Casimicrobium. The sequence continues at coordinate 20,725 of JAYVPF010000140.1, read as the reverse complement.
TTGACTCCGGCGAGTGCCAAGGCGCAGTCACCTTTTCATCGCGGAGCTGCCCTTGTTGCCGGCCCCGATGGCGAGCAACTTGACATAGTTGGACTGACCGCTTTCAGGGATTTTTTTCTTGCTCGCGGCGCGGATTGCGCGTAAATAATCGTCTCGGCCCGTGTCATGCTGTGAGGGATGCGACTCGACAAATTACTTGCGAAACTGCCTGTGCCACAGATCCGCCGCCGTGCGCTGATCTGTCGTGGTGAACGAGACCGAGCCGCATTTTTCTACGCTATCAATCCTCGTCATCGCGAACGTGTCCGGAGACACCCGCGCGTGCTTGCTTCATCTATGCAAGCACGAAACCGCTTGCTTTCGCTGGCACTACGGCATCAGCCCCAACAGGTAAGCCTCAATCTGCGCCGCGTTTCGGGTTGCCCCCGGAGCGAGCGCATTCTGTGTCAACGCCGAACCCGTCAGACCCAGCAGATACCGCAAGATCAGCACACCGTCAGTCAGGGCATCGGTATTGGTATCGCCGTCAACGTCCAGAGCATTGCGCATGGCATCGAGGTAGGCCGTGATGGCAGCAGGGCTGGTGCGACCTGCTGTGGGCCCAAGCGCGCCGGTCGTCAGCGATGATCCCGACAGGCCAAGCAGGTAGCGCATCACCAGTCGCCCGTCAGTCAACGCGTTGTATCTGGTCGAAGTGAGGCTAGCATCGACATCCAGCGAGGGCCGCACGGTGAACGAAGTTGGATCGTTAGTGCCAGCCACCGCAGGATCATCAGTGGTTGTCGTGGATTCGTTGCTGCCATTGCCGTCCGAGTCGAAGGCGATGCTGCCCTGATTGGAGACGACCGTGCCCGGTAGCGTAGCGACATTGACCGTAGCCACAATGGTGATGGTTACGCTACCGCTGGCCGCAATACCGCCGTTCCAGGTAACGGTGTTGCTCGCCACCGTGGCCACTGCCGTGCCGCTGCTCGCCGCCGCACTCACCAACGTCAGCGTAGGCGGCAGTACATCGGTAAACTCGTTGCCGGGATTGTCCGCCTGCGCGCCGAGGCCCGCGTTGGTCAACACGACGGTGTAGGTCACGCTAGCGCCTGACACCAAAGTGCCTGCTACCGTTTTCGTGCCGGTAACCGAGGCTTTGCTGGTGTTGGTCTGCGTACAGACAATCGCGGTGTCGTTGGCATTCACTGTCAGTGTGTTCCCGCTGAGCCCGGTGGTGCCAGAGCAGGTGAGCGTTGCGCTGTAATTGCTCGCCGTGCCTACGCTGAACACTTCGGCAATCGTTCCCGATTGACCTACTGCGACGACCACCGGAGCGCCGGTCGTTGTGTTGTTGCCTGTAGAAGTCGAGACGCCCGTGCTTGCTACGGTGCTGAAACCTGCGCTGGTGACTGTTGCAGCGTCCCCGTTCTTGCCGTTTACCCAAGTTTTTCGCAGCGTCAAAGTCCTGCCCGTGTTGGTCTGGGTGCAAACGATGGCGGTGTCGGCCGGGTTCACGATCAATGTGTTGCCACTGAGTGCGGTGGAATTGCCGGTGCAGGCGAGGCTCGCTAAATAATTGCCCGCGTTAGTGCCGCCACCATAGGTTTCAGTGATGGTGCCCGATTCTCCGGAAAACACCACCACTGGCGTGCCCGTGGTGGTGTTATTACCAGTGGCGGTTGAAAGGCCCGAGGTAGCTGAGTTGATAAAGCCTGCATTGCTCACGGTCGCAGTGTTGCCGGAGATGCCGTTCACCCAGGTCTTCACCAGCGTCAGTGTGGCAAGCTTGCGCGTGTTGGTGAGCGTGCAGCTGATCGCCGTGTCGCCCGCCGTCACGGTGAGCGAGTTGCCGCTGATCGCAGTTGCATTGCCTGAACAGGCGACGGTTGCGTTGTAATTGTTCGCGCTGCCCAGTCCAAACACTTCGCCAATCGTGCCTGAATCGCCCGCAAACACGACCACTGGCGAACCCGTGGTGGTGTTGTTGCCGGCAGATGTCGACAGCCCCGAGCTGGCCGTGTTGCTGAAGCCCGTACTAGTGACCGTCGCGGTATTGCCGTTAACGGCATTGACCCAGGTTTTAGCCAGCGTCAATGTGGCCTGCCTGCGAGTGTTAGTTTGCGCGCAAGTGATCGCCGTATCGGCGGCATTTACGGTGAGCGTACTGCCGCTGAGCGGCGTCGCATTGCCGGTGCAGACGAGGGTCGCGGTGTAGTTCGCAGCATTGCCGACACCGAACGCTTCGCCAATGGTTCCCGACTCGCCAGCGAACACTGTAACGGGGGTACCGGTGGTCGAATTGTTGCCCGTGGAGGTCGACAGCCCCGAGCTTGCCGCGCTGGCGAAGCCCGTGCTGGTGACCGTGCTGGTGTCGCTAATTTTGCCGTTGACCCAGGTCTTGACGAGCGTCAATGTGGCTTGCCTGCGGGTGTTGGTTTGGGTGCAAACAATGTTGGTGTCTGCGGCACTCACCGTCAGCGTGTTGCCGCTGAGCGGAGCCGCGTTGCCCGTGCAAGCAAGGGTCGCAAGGTAATTACCGACGCTGCCGACACTGAAGGTTTCACTGATCGCTCCCGACTCACCCGCAAACACCACGACCGGCGATCCCGTAGTCGTGTTGTTACCGCTGGAAACTGACGAGCCCGAGCTCGCCGCATTGGCGAAGCCCGCACCGGTTGTGACCGTTGCCGTGTCACCCACCTTACCATTGACCCATATTTTCCTCAGCGTCAACGACCTGCTGGTGTTGGTCTGGGTACAGCTAATCGACGTGTCTAACGGGTTGACGGTCAACGTGGCGCCACTGAGCGGCGTCGCGTTACCCGTGCAGGCGAGGGTGACCGTGTAATTGCTGGCGCTGCCCACGCCGAAGGTTTCACTGATGTTGCCCGACTCAGCCGCGAAGACCACCACCGGGGAACCGGCGGTCGAATTGTTACCAGAAGAGGTCGAGAGGCCCGAGCTCGCTGCATTGGTAAAGCCCGCACTCGTGGCGACCGTTGCCGTATTGCCTACGATGCCGTTGACCCAGGCCTTCGTCAACGTCAACGTGGCTTGTTTGCGGGTATTGCTCTGGGTGCAGACAATGGCCGTATCACCTGCGGCGACGGTGAGCGTATTGCCGCTGAGCGCAATGGCATTGCCCGTGCAGGCGAGGCTGGCATTGTAATTGCCAGGGTTGCCGATGGTGAATGCTTCGCTGATCGTGCCCGACTCACCGGCAAACGCCAGTACCGTGGACACCACATCGGTGTTGTTACCCGTAGAGGTAGAGAACCCGGAAGCGGCGTTATTGGTGAAACCCGCGCTGGTGACGTTTACCTGGTTGCCACTGATGGCGTTGACCCAAGTCTTGCGCAACGTCAGTGCAGTCGGTAGCGCGATTTCCCACATCCCGCGCCCGTGGGTGGCGATACGCAGGACGCGTTTGATTTTCTGAATCTCGACACCGAACACTGCGACATTAGGCAGGCCCGTGCCAAATGGTGCCCAGCTTGCGCCCCCATCTTCTGAGACGAACACTCCAATGTCGGTGCCGACAAACAGGCGCAGTGGTTGCAGCGGATCGACAGCCAGTGCATTCACCGGGATATCGGGCAGCCCCGTTGCGCCCGAGCCGTTAATCGCCGTCAACACCGGCGTCGTGCTCAGATTGGTAATTTTCCAGACATGCGACAATGCCGCCGTCGTGCCAGCCATGTATCCGCCCAGACCCACATACGCGGTGTTCTTATTGGTAGGATCGAACAATACGCGGCCCACATATTTGTCGGGTATGACACCGGCACCGGCCACCGGATCCAGACTGGTGAGCGGATTAGCGCCGGTGGTAGTGAAGAACAGACCTCCGTTGTTGAGGCCTACCAAGCGGTAGTTATCGTCTTGCGGCGAAATGGCGATCGAACTGACGTTGGACGACATCGTCTGGCTAACGGCAGGCATGGCGTCACCCTTATTTGCCGAGCGATAGAGCTTGTTGGAGCCAAAATAGACGGTGTTCGGGTTCCCAGGGCCCAACGCCATAGGTGCATAGAAGTTGACGGTGTCGGCGAGGCCGATGCCGTTGAACGTGTCGGTCGAGCCATCGCAATACGCGGTCGGGTCAACCGCACCGCCGTAGATGCCTTTGAAAGCCCACTGCCCGTCCGACGCGCAGGCGTTCGACAGCACCCGACCGAACCCGATCAGGCTGTTGGCCTGATTGAAGTAGGTGTGATACATCGTTACATTCGCTGTGTCGGTGGCGTTCTGGTCGATCAGTGCGAAACCGCCGTCGCCAAAGTCAACACGGTTCCACGCGCTGCCGCTGGCCAGAAGCTGGTTGGTGCCGTTATCCTGCGTGCCGCCGATGGTGAAATTCGGGTCGGTCGGGTGCACCGACAAGCCGCTGAACTGCGTCGCCCGGAAGGTGGCGTTGTTCAGGCTCGACCAGGTGTCGCCGCCGTCGATTGACTTCCAGATGCCGCCGTCATCGCCGCGATAGACGATGTTCGAATCCGACGGCGCGATCACGAGGGCATGGCTGTCGGCATGCAACCCTGCCTGATGGTTGACAAACGCCGTGGTACCACCGGTGAGCGACGTGGCTTGAATCGTGGTGGCTGCGCCGCCGAGCAATACCTTGTCATCGTTGGTGGCCGCAGTCGCACCCGGCAGCACGGCCAGAGCGATATCGTAGAAGCACTGGGCACTACAGAAACCGGCACCGCCCGCGAGCTTTGCGCTGAAGCTCACACCGCCGTCAGCCGATACTCTCAATGCACCGTTGGTCTCGCCAGTCGCGGCGTAAATGACGGCTGGGTTAGCTCCTTGTTTATACACCGCGAGCGCCGCTCTGGCGCTACTGGTGGTGGTGATTAACGACTGGGTGAAGGTGGGCGTAGCCGCCAATGCGTTCGTGCTGCGCCAGGCACCACCGTCAAGGGCCACGGTGGAGCCATTGAGCCACAGGATCAGCGTGTTGCCGCTGACATCGCCCGGGTCGAACACCATGTCGTTGACGTTGCGATTGCCGGTGCAGGGGTTGTCAAAACAGCCCTCTTTGCCAGTGCCATCGCGGACGCCAATTCGCGTCACGGCGACCGAGGCTGGCGCGCCAGTAACGCCCGTGAGTTTGTACAGGCCGCGAAGGCCGAGCGGCGGAATGGTTCCGCCAAATGGCGCATCACCGCCGATGCCGATTACGCCTCCGGCGGTACCGACAAAGAGCGTGGTCGGGTCGTTGGGCACAATCAGAATCTTGCTGACACTGCGCCCAGTGAAAACGGACGCAGAAACGGCAACGTTCGACGCATTGAGGTAATTGCGCACCGGATTAATCGGACCGACGAGCGCAGCGGTTGTGTTCACGTTATCAATCCGGTACAGACCGACCCCGGAGAAGCTATCGCCCGAGCCGTTAGCTTCACCGGTGCCGACGTAGAGTCGCCCGTTGGCCGCGTCAAGCGCTAGGGCACCGATCGATAGCGATAGCGCGCCGTCGAATATGGGTGCCCATGTGCTGCCGCCATTGAGCGAACGATAAACGCCCCCCTGCGCGGTGCCGACATAGACTTTGTTCGGGTCGGTGGGATCAACTTCGATGGCGGTCACACGCCCGCTGACGGGATTGACCGGGTTGGTCTGACCGTTGGGAATCGGCGATGGGCCGAGTTCCGTCCAGCTCGGTATGGTCAGGAGCTGAATCAAGGCTGGCGAGGTGCCGGGACGGGACGGCAACGTGATTCGCTGCGAATTCGCAAACTCGATGGCGCGGCTGCGCGCCGAGTAGTCAAACGGCTGGCCCGCCTCGAAACCCCGGAGCGTCGAGAGGTACTCATCGCGCAGATCGACCAATTCGTCGTCGTTGCCCTCGGGACGAGCCTTACGGGATTCGCTAGTCGTGACGCCGATTGCGGCCGACTTTGCTGCGCCTTGGCCCGAACGCAGATACTTTCGGTTCGGACTCGCGCGGCGCGCCGTATCGCTCGATGTGGCAGCGGTAGCCGGTGCCGCGCCCGTCCCGTTTTGCGCTTCTGCAGCAGCGGGCAGAAGAACACTCGCGGCCATCAGACACACGATTTGGGCAATGACGCCGAGACGCATTTTTTTCATTGGTTACTTCCCCCGAAATGCGATCACACGGATCGCAAGAAAAATCTTAAAACCTGAGAGAACAATATATAGCGCAATGCGGCCAACGGCAAGAGATCGGGAAGCGGACGCTGCGCCGTACTGCGATGCAAGGCGGTACTGCGTCACCGATCCAACGCTACTTTGACGCCGACATTGCTTTGGCTAGCGTTGCGTCGAATTCGACGTCAAGCAGCGGGCCATCGCAGGCGCGCTGGTTGAGGCCATTTGCTCGCGGCGCGCCGGAAGTGGCACCGACGAAATCGCTGAACGAAGCGCGCGAGTGCATCAGCTTTTTCATCTAAGCTAGGCTACATCGGAGCAGTATGCCATTTACGCCAAAAAGCGACTTACGGCAAAACTACAAAGCAGCCCTTATATAATGGCGGTTTCAACGGAGAGTTGTACGCTGAAAAGCGTGGCGAGCGTGTTTCGCCAAAGCTGTGCCGCATCGACGAAGTCAATCCCACGTGCATGGGTAGTGCATACGGAGAACGAACGCGCTACGATGAGGCTTCGAAGCGCTGATTCAAACCATTCCAGCGCACGGAGATGACCATGAACACAGTAGGAAATACGCTGTCTTTTTGTTTCATGCTGGCAGCAATGGCGCTGCCACCCTCGGTGTGCGGGCAGACACCGGGTAGCGGGATGGACACGCAACGCGCGATCCCGCTGCCTGCTGACGCCACTGCACAGGCGCTGACATTGCGCCCTGGCTGCCTTGACTTGCTCGGCGCAGCGCCAGACGAGCTGACGCCGTTTGCGGTTGCCAGCGCGGCCCCCTACTGGCTGGGCACGAGCAACGACGATTGCCCCAAGCTCGCGCTGGCGCTGGGCGGCGGCGGCTCGCGCGCGGCGCCGTATGCGATGGGCGTGCTTGAAGGGATGTTGAACACCGGGCTCATCAGTCACACCCAGTTGATTTCGTCGGTGTCCGGCGGTGGCTATGCGGCGCTTTGGTATTACACCGAACTGATGCGCGGTGACTTGGTGAACGAATCACGCGAACAACTGACGAAGCGGTTGCAGGTATCGACGCAGGACATGTTGAGTCCAATTCGATGCGTCCTTGACGACGAGCATGGGCATGCGTTCATGACCGAACGGGTGTACGCGCAAACGGGTTGTCGGGCGCTAGCAAATGCGAGTGACGCCGATAGAGTTGCAAAGGGCGAAGCGCTCGGCATCCCCTTGAAAGACGTCACTTCATTTCGTTCAGCGAGTTCGTTTGCGCATGCCTTGTTTCCACAACAGGCACACATGCGCTACTTTCAGGACGTGCTGGCACGGCGCGGCAGTTGGCAAGGCAAAGGCGCGCACGATGACATTTTCGCCGTCGTTGCGGCAACTGGTCCGCGCGTTGCGACGCAATTGGGAGTGTCCGCCGCGTCACTGCCAATCCACTACGCCGCGAACGGGCTCTTTGATTTGCAGCTCTCGCTGTCGCCCACAGCGTGGAGCTACCGTCATGGAATTCTGCGCGCGTACGGGCTCTCCCACACCGAGCACAGTGCAGACATTGAGGAGCATCGCGCGCAGGCGCAAGCCCATCATCGCGAAAAGTATTCTGCATCGAAATTGGCAATGCTCTATCAACGTCACGCCAACATTCCGTACTGGTTGGCAAATTCAAGCGCTGCCGAGAGCCGCTTTTTTTGGGGTTGGTCGCGTCCGGCATTTCACTCGGCAGCAAAGCAGATATTTGAATTGGGCGCGGATCGCCTGGGCTCGGGCGAATACGGATTTCACCAAATTGACGCGAAACAGTATGACGAATTGGGTCATGCGCTCACAGATGGCGTGTTTGCATCCGCAGCGTTTCTGGATTCGGAGCAGTTCGCGTATGGCAATCCAGTCGCGCGCGTGGGCGTTGCCGCAGCGCTGCTCGGCGCAAATCAGAACTGGGGCGTGACAGTCGGAAATGTCCATCCGAACGCGCAAAATACGCGCTGGCAGCAGGCACTTCCGTGGCCGCTCTACTACGCACCAGCGCTATTTCGCACCCTCAATGACGACAATACGAGCGCGCCCTACGTTCACTTGATCGATGGCGGCAATACCGAAAATCTCGGCGTCTACAGCATGCTGCGCCGGGGAGCGCAGATGATCGTTGTGGCGGATGAATCCGTCGATAAACACGGGCGCATGAAAGACCTCTGCAACGTCAAAAATCAGGTGGAACTCATTGACAACGGACACGGCGGACCGCGCTACTGGTTGGCCATTCCCTCACTGCCCGAGCTTGATCGCGTTTGCAACCAATGGCTCACCCATCACTACGACGCCAAATCGCATCAACTCGGGCATGAGGATGACAGCGCAAACGTCGAGGTGATCGGCAAGTCAAAGGATATTTTGGAAGGGCGACGATCACTGCGGATCACCGCAAAAGTGCTGTGTACGCTACGTAGGGGGGAATGGGTGATTGATCGTTGTCGGCCAAAGCATTGGTCGCAGGCCGAAGCGTTGAAGGACGAGGATGATTGGCTCGTCGGCTACCCGATGCACGACTGGCCTGAAGCGTGGATTGCCGGATGCGTGCTGCGGCTGGATGACACGACGGCGAAGACGGTGCACGCATTGCGCGACGCGCCTTCTTGCGCGGAGTCCAATGGCATCCGCATTCATTCGCGCCTCGCGCTACTCAAACCGGCAATCAAGCTCAAACGCTGGAGCGGGCAATTTGATTTGACGAGTCAGCCTCACGCGCAACCGATTCGCGCCTGTTGGACAGCGTACGAGCCGCCCACGACGGACGAAGCGCACGCATATCAACCCCTCGGTTCACAAGCGTGGCAAGGGCCATCGCCCAACGCTTATGGCTGCGAAGCTGCGCTCAATTTGAAGGTGAATCTGCCAGCGAAGCGCGACCGCTGCCCGGCGTTCCCGCTGCACGGCGTGGTGTCGACCACGCTCGATTCCAGTCAATACATTTATGCTGCGTTCAAGGATTTGGCGCACTGGCAGTCAGCACAATTGGGGGCCGATGCCAACACACTGAAAGCGCTTTGGGGAGACAAATTGATCGCGGCGAAAACGAACAACGCGGCATGGGCCGAGATGAGCAAAACGAGTTCAAAGGACAAGGATCCGCTCACGCCAACGATTCTCAAAACTCATGACACGAACTGCGCGACCGACCTCGCGTCGATTCACTGAGCGGCGCCATCCGCAAATAGTGTTCACACGGCGCGTCGTTCAGCAGCGCGTGGGCATGCCGACACGCGCCGCCGCCCCTACATCGACGACGAATTCACGCCAAAATATTTAACCGGATTCCACACCACGTTGACCGCCTTCAAACTGTTGAACAGCGCGGGCAGGTGGACGCGCAGGTAATTGAGTCGTCCATCAAACTCAAACGCGAACAGCTCTGCGTCCGCCTTGTCGACGCCGGGTAATGTGGCTCTCGTGTGATCCTTGCGGCGCACCGCCCGATGCTCGGCCGAGGAGAACATGTTTTGCACCAGTACCGTGACAAAATCCGTGGTCTCGAACTCATAACCGACCGGTTCATTGAACGACATATTGGCATCGTCCCACGTGCCCGTCGCCTTGAGTACGATGCGATGCACCATCTCGTGCACCAGCACGCCAGCGGCCCCTCCGTATGCTGCGTGGTTCGCATAATCCTGAGGCGTAAAGGCGATCCCTGCGTCCGCGTTGCGAGAATGGGTATCGATGTACGGCGTGATGATGATGTTTGCACTCGCCGCCTGCGCGAGAACGATGGCACCCACCGGATTGCGCCTCATCACACCCAGCGTGTCTTCGACTGCTTTCCGCCACGTTGCCTCGGGCATCGGCGGAAAGCGCTGCATGCTGCCGCGTGCGAGGAGCTTGATCGTGGGCGCGTTGGTCGATGGCGTCGCGTCGTTCCAGCTAAACGCGCGCTTGCCTTTGACTGGCACCGGCGCGATCGCTGCCACACCCGGCTCCGATGCTGTCACCGTGCAGCCGTCAACCAGACCGCGAATGAAAAATTTTCGGCACCCGCTTTGCACCACATGGGTGTCGGACACAACATAGCTGATGCCATTGGAACCGCCGCCCGGTGGGTCGGTGACGCGAACGCTCACTTTCTGCGTCACGCCCCAAATGCCAATGGTCACCGTCTCGTTCACCGAGCCGAGCTTAATGCCGCTAGACCGATCCCGAACTGGATCCATCGGGCGACCATGCGGTACATCAACAAAGTGAGCCATCGTTCATCCCTCCAAAATACCGAAAAAGCAATGCCCTCGACGCCTACCCCGTTGGAGGCCCGAACGACACCAACGCCAAAAAAGCGCTGCTATTTGCATAGACGAATTGCGGTGTTAAAAGAGGACAGGATCAACGCGTAGGATCAGGCAAATGATGCGGGCGGTCGACGTCCGAAGCGGATCCGCCTCCCCGCCGTCGTCAACGAACGCGTTTTAGCCACGCTTCAACCAGATCAACAACTGATTGTTGGCTGGCATGTCGTGATCGGCAAGAAGTTCCAAGTCCTGTGCTTCAGCGAGCGCCACTATACGTTCAAAATCACGAAGCCCGCTCTCGGGATTTTGCGATCTGAGACTCGCATCAAATTGCGCATTGCTGGGTGTTGTGAATTCACCGCGATATTTGAACGGCCCATACACGCACAATTTTCCACCGGGCCGTAGCACGCGTCCGACGCCCTGAAAGAAGCGTTCAACGGCAATCCACGGCATGATGTGCAGGGTGTTGGCGCTGAATACACCGTCCACATCCGCGCTACTCGGAGGCCACGGTGTCTGCGTCACGTCCAGAGCGATCGGCGCATTGATGTTCTCGCTGTGGTGGCCTTCAAGGCAGTCAACAAGCGTCGCCATGTTCTCGGGGATGTCGCTCGGCAGCCAGCGCACCAGCGGCATGAGCTGCGCAAAAAACGTCACATGTTGCGCAGTGCGCGAGCCAATCTCAAGGACTGTGCCTCCGGCCAAAAACTGATCCTGGATGCGATGCAGAATGAACTGCTTATTGTTTTCGCAGGCTTGGCTGAAGGGTTTTTCGGAAGCAGGCATGCATCGTTTTCATTCTGAGACGCGAGCATAGTACGGTACGAGCCACTGCAACGATACTCGTATCAGAATCAGATCAGGACAAAGTCGTTGGCTTTGTCGGCACCCGTCGTGGGCATGGTGACCGCTTCATCGTTGTCGTTCTCCGGGTCATCAGCGTTGCTGTCCGCATTGACGTCCTCATTGGCATTGATCGAGCGGTCGTCCAGACCTTCCTTGCCGGTCGATGAGCCGACGGCAAAAACGCCGTTGCGGATATCAGCTTTGGGAACGAAGGCACCCGACACGCTGTTTGGCATGATGGCGAGCCTGTTTTCGGTATCAAAGCCCTGCGCCGCGTCAACGTGGGTCTGCCGCGTGGGCTCAGTGTGTCCGTCGGTCAGATCGAGCAGCACGAGCGTGCCAGTCAGCATTGATAGCGTTAACGCCAGTCCGATAGATTGCATGAAAGCCTCTGAAAATGCTTGGGCGCGCTGTGAATGCAGTGCCATAAACTCATTTTCGCGAGGTGCCGCGCATACGCAGTCGTCCGGCGACGCGTCTTCACGTCAGACAGCGCTGACATCTAATCGGGTTCGTTATCGATGAGCGTCCACACGCGCCTGTTTTGGGCTACGGCAGTGCGTCACCTCGTTGGCATCAGGCGGCTGGCCGATGCTTCAACCGATCCCACCATAGCTGGAACTCGCGGTCAGTCATCAACTCTGATAGTGCGAAAAAAATCACCGCAGTGCCCGCAAAAATACTGTTGGCGACAGCGAGGCGGGAATCGTAGCCCACGACCCACGGCGCGACCATCAGCGCGAGGCCAGCGACAATTTCGGCGCACTCTTCGAAGTACGACGGCAACAGCAGCCCCTCGATGGCAAACACCATTACCGTCAGCCCCAGTATCACCGTAAACCACGCGGCGGCTTGCGGGAAGCCGAGCGCCATCGGTGAAATTATTAGCCACACCCCGACAAGCAGGCTGGCCACGTCTTGCCAATGTTTCACTTTCATGATGACTCCTTTCACGTCGGTCTCCCGACAAGTTTCGGACGGGCGCAACGCGTTGACACGTCACGCATGATCGGCGAACCTGAGGCCAACGGGAAGGGGTCAAGCATGGACTTCCCGGTTCGCTGGCAGCTGCGCAATCGTAACCAATCGTAGGACATTGCGCGCCAACGGTCTGCCAGAACAACGTAGTCAGTAACTTGCGCCTCGTAGTCTCATCATACGCCGATTTGCATAGTTGTATCGGCTCAGTGAAGCGCTCGCAACCGGTAAATGCGATCGTTTGTGAGTCTCGCTTCAGCGCAGCGCTATCGTGAGGCGAACCTGCCCTTGTCGGGCCACAAATTGTCGCTGCGCACGCTAATAACTTTTCGGTACAAGAACCACTGCATGGGGGCGAAAGTCCGTTTTATCAATAAGTCGAGTTCATGCATAAAACGTGTTGCAGCCCTTATTCAGTAAGCGTTTCAAGCGAGAGCGGAAGGGTTCCGAGCGTCGCATTTGGCGTACCCGCCGGTTCGCTGGCGCGCTATGCGTCGAACAAGGATGTGGTTCTCAATCACCGATATAAATGCTCCGCGTCAAATCCCGGCGTACCACTGATATCCACGGTCTTCCCAGTAACCGCCCTTGCCGCCTTCAATCTTGTCGAAGCTTTCCACCAGTTCGATGCGCGCGATGTACTTCGCGTGCTTGTAGCCGAGCTGCCGCTCCACGCGTAGCCGCAGCGGCGCGCCGTTCATCACTGGCAGCGCCGCGCCGTTCAGGCCGTACGCCAGAATGGTTTGCGGGTGAAAGGCGTCGTCCATATCAATGCTTTCGTAGTACGGTGCCTGTTTGCTGAGTGAGCCGTACAAGTCTGCGCAGTGAAACACCACGTAGCGTGCGTTCGCTTTCGGCTTCACTTTTTCCAGCACAGCGGCGAGCGGCACACCCGTCCATTTACCAATCGCGCTCCACCCTTCCACGCAATCGTGTCGCGTGATCTGCGTGCGGGTGGGCATGGCGCGCAGCTCCGCGAGTGAGAGGCTCGCGGGCGTCTCCACGAGGCCATCCACCTTCAGCGCCCATTCCGCGAAACCCGTTTGCGCCATGAGCTGATATTTCGGATCGCTCACGCTTACGCTGCCATTGCCGCGAAAGCTTGGCGACAAATCCGCCGCGGTGAATTCCTGCGCCATCGAGCGGCGACCCCCCAACAGTTGATGCGCGTTACGCGACAGAGTTTCGCTTGTAGCCAGCAGTTTGGGTAACCATGTAGTCTGCCCCAGGCGGTCACAACCCGCGAGCACCCAACTGCCTGCTGCGGCGAGCGCGCCCGTGAGCACACGGCGCTTTGATGCATCAGGCTTATTCATGTTTGGACTCCTTTGCGGCGCCTGAGGTGATGCGATAGTTACCCGTGATCATCGAGCGCAGGTGATTCCACACGCCACCGATGATCACTTCAAACACATGGATCGCGACGAAGGCGACCAACAGCCACGCCACGATAAAGTGAATGGTGCGCGCCGATTGCCTCCCGCCTAGCAAATCAACCCAGCCGGGAACGAGCGAATTCAGCCACGGCGACATCGCCCAGCCCGCCAGAATAATCAGCGGCAACAACACAAAAATCACCGCAAGATAGGCGAGCTTTTGCAGGATGTTGTAGCGCTTGGCATCCTCACCCTGCGGGTGCTTGAATCGAATGTGATCAAGGATCGATTGCCCCATACCGCGCCAGTCAGCAGAAGATGGCCAGAGGTCGCGCACGAGATGACGGCTGCGCCAGCCGTAGAGCACGAAGAGCACGCCGTTGATCACTAACAGCCACGCGAAAAAGAAATGCCACACTCGCGCCTCGGCCAGCGAATAGTCGCCCGGTATCGTGATCCAGCGCGGAAATGCCACGTCCGTAGGCCGACCATTCGCGTCGGCGGAGACGCCAAGCACGCCCGTTGTGTCCCACTCACGTCCGAGCGCCGTGGTCACGCCCTGCATTTGGCCGTTCGCGCCCGTTTTCGAATCAATCGTCAGCACCGAAGGCTTGCCTGAGTAAGACTCTTTGCCCCAGTCAAGCGATGGATGCGCGTTAAAAATCATGAGCCCACTCATGAGCAAAATTGTCAGTGACAACACGTTCAACCAATGCATGATCCGCACCGGCAGTGAGTGGCGTTTGTAGAGATACGAGCGCCCGTTATTGCCGCTCGTTTCTGGAACACCTAATCGTTTGTCCGCCATGCGAGGCTCCTGTTACCGCATTTTTCTAATGCATGCGATGGGTCGCTTGAGAGCGGCCAATACTTACTACTTGTTCACTTTCGGTAACGGCGCAAGATCCAGCGCGTCCGCCCACATTCGCTTCCACGGTGGCCAATCATGTCCGCCACGAGCCGCGAGCATTTGTTCCGGCGGCAACATCGGGGCTATGATTTTTTCGAAGCGAGCGAGGCCATCTTCACTGCCATAACCGATGTAGAGTTTGGGGCGTTTTTCCGTGGTGTTTTGTGGGCTACCGTAGCCTTTTAGCCACTTCAAAAGCGCGCGCTGGTAGTCGTCAGCGCCGAGTGGCTCGGTCGGCCTCCAGCGGGCGAGGCCACCGGCGTTGACGACCTCATCAAGCACTTCGTCAGACGCGACGAACGGGGCGAGCGCGATGATGCCGTCAATCTCATTCGTGTAGGTGAACGCGTACATCAGCGAGCCAAATCCACCCAGCGAAATCCCCGCGAGCCAGATCGATTGATAGCCTTTTTTTCGCGCGGGCTCGATGATGTCATCACGAATGCGCACATCAAATGTTCGATTTCGAAAGTAGCCGAGGTGCGAATCAATCACCATTACATCCGCATCAATATTTTTCGCCCGCACCTGCGCAACAAAGCCTTCGTTGACCACATCCTGCGGCACCTCCTGCGCGCCCGGCAAAAACACGATAAGCGTTTTCGACTGTGTCGCGGTACGTTGCGACAGGATCGAATCCATCGGAACTTTCGCCTCGCGCGGAAGCGCGCAACCGCCCACAAGCGTGACGAACAATGAAAAACTAAGCAATCGAATCAATCGTGCATCGAGCCGCAACATGAAGTGCACCCTCGTTGAAAGTTGTGCGAGCGTAGCACGCGTTGCCGACGCGAAAGTCGGCAACGCGCGCTGTCACCAGATCAAGCGCGCGTAGGGGTAAGAAAAGTTATCGCGCCGTCGCTGCATCCGCAATCGCGGGCCAATCATTCGGTGCGATCCGTGCGACCAGCGTTTTGAGATTGCCGGGATCAAGGACCACGGCGTGTGCCTCCTGAATCACAAAGCCAGTGGCCTCCCAAAATAGACCCCCATGCGCCATCATGAAATGGTTTTTTCCAGGTGCAGGCTTTTCGGCGAAGAACGCCAGTGTGCGCGGCTTGTTTTCGGGATTCAAACCGACTTCGGCCTCGTTCGACAACTTTTGCGTTGGCTCGGACTTATCAACAAAGAACGCCGCCGATTCGATGGCGCGGCAATAGCGGCTGGTGTACGCGCGATCAAGCGATAGTCTTGCACGCCGAACCTGATCGCCGATGAATTTCAATTCGGTTCGACCAAAATCCGACAGCTGCCGCTGCGTTTCGCACTTCGCGAGATCAAACACGCCCGTTTTCCGATTGTCGCGCTCCAGCTCCGCCTGCTCGTAGCGGGTTCGACCATGACGCACGTAAATCACGTAACCGCCGCGCCTCAGCGCCGCAGCAATGGCCGCTGAATCTTTGAGCAGCGGCGGCGCTTCCGATGACGGGCCGGGCCCGAAGAAAGCAGCAGGGCCGAGAGTCGGGCCGCCAATGACTTCCTTGCGGATCGGTGCGCAAGCGGCAATCATCGCCAGAATGATCATTGGTGTCCATGTCATGCGTCGGCGCAGCAAGCGCACGCACGCTGGGTGCTGTGCGAAGGTCGATTTCATCGTGCTGGTATCGCTGGTCTATCGAGCAACGATCCTATTCGATTTCTAAATCAACACTGACTTCGTCGCGATCACCGTACTGTGCTCACGCACTGTCTACATCGTGGCCAGCGCAGGGCCAGTAGCCTACAACGGCTTGACGCTGTAGCCCACAGTCTTTCGCAGCGCGGCCAAAGACGACACTGACTCGTGAGAATCCATGACGTCGCTGGGAAAAAGTTCAACGTCCTTCTGCACACTGGTCGAAGGTGCGGTAGGAGCCTGATCCTGCGACACCGTCTCACGCGTGCCCGAAGCCAATATACCCAGCATTACCAAGCCGGCGATGGCCAACAGTGCTGTCAGCGCCAAGCGGCGCGACGGCATCTGCGTTGCGCGGTGTTGAATGACAGCTTGCATGATGTTTTCCTAGCGAATGTGTGGGAACAATCCCAGAATGCCGATCACGATCAAATAGATCGCCACGATGTAATTGAGCATGCGGGGGACGACCAGAATCAAAATCCCTGCGAGCAGAGAAACGATTGGGGCGGCGGCGAGACTGATGTTCATGATGAATTTCCGGTTTAAGAAGGCGTTGCGAAAGTTGTGACAGTGATCCAGAAAGCGCTGTGAATGCTGAAGCGCTTAGGCGCTGACCCAGCAGATGGTCGTGACGCGCGCGCAGCGACTACCTGAGCGCTTGCGTGAGTTTCTGCGCTCGGTTTCGGATCTCAGCGGTTGCGCTTGCGTCGGCTCGTCCGCCTGCGATCTCACGGCTCGCGCATCCCCAGCTAAAAACAAATCATCTGCGACTGGGCGAGTAAACACGTTGTGTGCGTCTAACGCGGGTGACCTCGCCGCCGAGGACACATCGGCTGAAGCATGCGCTGACATCGCGATCATCATCACGCCGATCATCGCGACCACGCCAAGCGCTAAAAATAGTCCGATTAATTTCATGGAGATAACTGGCTTCAAAGCGGCGCACCAAAGGGTCAGCACCTACACAATATTTTGTCCGCCATAAACTTCGCCGCCATAGTCGCCCGCCGCATTCGGCTGTCGGACGCTGCCTACACGACGACAAAGACCTGATGTCACCGCACAGCGCGACACTGCTATGGATGGACACGGGCGGTGATCGTGCACGCCGCCGAGAAGTCGGCCCGCGTCGAACAATCGTGTTTGTGACCCAGTCCGCCAACGCGTATGTCAGCGCGGTTCAACCGTTGCTATATTGCACGCATTGCGCCCCGCAGGTCTGCGCCGCGCCCCACGTTCGGAAACACTTACCGGAGTTCCGTTTTGCCTCAGTCGTGCCCTCGATTTGCTGCCGCGATGACCTTCACATTCGCCAGCCTTTTCAACGCCGCTACCAGCGTTGCGCAAGGGTTCGCCGTGAGCCCTACGCAGCACGCGGACATGCTCCGTGCCCACAATTCGCTTCGTCGCAGCGTCGCAGCGGAGGAGTCCAATCGCCTCGGCGTCACCGTCGTCATACCGCAGTTAACGTGGAGCGCCGCTGCGGCGCGCGTCGCGAAAATCTGGGCCGATCACTTGCTGGCGAGCGGTCGCTTTGCGCACAACGTAGACCAACGCAGCTATGGCGAGAATCTTTATTCCGAAAGCGGCTTCGCGGCCACCACCAGCGCGGGCAGCGCAGCGCGCGCGTTCGCGTCGTGGGCGGGCGAACGACACGGCTACCGCTTCGATAGCAACACCTGCGCCGATCAATGCGGACACTACACCCAGATCGTTTGGGCCAACACCACCAGCGTTGGCTGTGGCAGTGCGACCAACGGCAAAGAAACCGTCTGGGTTTGCAACTACGCCCCACCTGGCAATTTCGTTGGTCAGCGACCGTACGCGAAGTAGGGCTGCTATTGGGAATGGCGGTTCGGTGCGACTAACGGCTTTTCGCCGAAGCGTTTATCGATAAATTCGGTCACACACGATGAACAGGCTGTTGTCGGTCATCAAGCGTGCGAGTAAGTGCAGCTTATCGCTGTAACGAATATTTTACGGGGGCTAGAGCAATTTTTAGATAGAAGTCGATATTGCCTAAAATCGGGTTGTAGCCCCTATACGTTGGACGTTTCAGGCTGGAGCTATTGGCCGCGATGGTTGCACTGACACGGCGAAAAGCGTCTCGTCCATTTCGATCCAACGCCGTCTGCCGCCGGGTCTCGACTCAAAATCCCGTCTTCGGTGAAGCGATGAATTGACGAATGCGGCCAATCCCGCGCACTCGCCACCGGGCCGTGTTTCACAGGGCTGATGCCAGTCGTTACGAACGTCATCTTAGGGGACGGCGCGCGAGAAGCGCGCTTTGATCGTGCCCCATCTCGTCGCGTAGTCATCGTCGCCGTCGGATGCGTTCAGCTGAGGCATTGTTAAATTTGGATGGTCGTTGTTGTGTTTTCAACGAGCCTTTCACGTCAACACAACCTGAGCCGCAACCTGACGTAGATCTGGCGTGGCTTCCTACAGCCACGACGATGGCGGGCGGCGATACTACATTGAATAATTCAGAAAGTTTTTTATGCACCATTCCTTCGCGTTGGGGCACGGGCATTTCAGTTCGCGTTTGTTGGCGCTTAGTTTTTGCTGCGCGGCGTTTTTTGCTGGCGATGTCGCATTCGCTAAGTCGGTCAAAGTCGGTGTCACGTCTTCGATCACTGCGCCCTTCGACGTCGACTCGTTTAACAACAGCACCGACAGCCCGTTATTACGTAGCGGCAACAAAGGCCCGGCCGTGACTCGTGCGCAAATCCTGCTCGACCGCGCCTGGTTTTCGTGTGGCGAAATCGACGGGCGCTTTGCGGCCAACATGCAGCGCATCGTGCGCGCGTACCAGTCGGCGCGTGGGCTTCAGGCGACCGGCACAGTCACCAAAGAAACTTGGGCATCGCTGCGCAGTGACAGCGCGCCGCTGCTTGTGCGCTACACCGTCACCGGGAAAGACGCAGCTGGCCCTTTCGAAAAAACGCCCGCCGACATGAACGAGCGCGCCAAAATGAAAGCGCTGGTGTTCGAGTCGCTTGACGAATCACTGGGCGAGAAATTTCACGTTAGCGCTGCGTATCTGCGTCAGCTCAACGGGGGACGTAAGATCGAGTCGGGCGCAGAGGTTGTGGTGCCCAATGTAACGGTCAACACTTCACCGCTGAGGGGCGCGTCTATCGAGATCGGCAAGAAGGAGCGCGTGCTCACTGTGCTCAACGCCCAGAAACGCCCCGTCGCAGCCTTTCCGATCAGCATCGGCAACGAAAAGAACGATCCGCTGCCCATCGGCACGATGGCGGTCAAGAACGAAGTGAAGAACCCAAGCTTCACCTACGATCCCGAATTACTAAAAAACGCCCCTAAAAACGCGCCAAAGGTTGACGTTGCCCCCGGACCGAATAATCCTGTCGGCACCGTGTGGCTCGGGCTCACCAAACCGCACTGGGGCATTCACGGCACGCCCAACCCGGCGAACGTCGGGCATTCCGAAACCAACGGCTGCATTCACTTGACCAATTGGGACGCCGAGCGGTTGTCAAGTCTGGTGACGGCTGGATTCAAGGTCGTGGTCACGCCGTGAAGCCAATGTCGCACACCCGAATCGGGCGCTATGCGCTGGCTGGATGTGCGGCGTTTTCTCTTATCGCAGTGTTCGCCTCGTGCGCGCGGACGAAAGATGCGGCCACCCAACCGGCGGTGTCGGCAACGCAGTCTGGCGGGTTGGCTTCGCTCTCGCAGACGAAGCGGGCGGGAGCCCCCAGCCAACCCGCAGATGCGACCCCAATTTCGGCATCGACCACTCGCAACGTCGCGGGCAACACCGATGACGTGGTGCGCCTGCGTGCGCGCGGCTTGGCCCTACCCGTGTTCGCTATACGCGCCGCGCAACTGGCAGACTCCTACACGCAGCCCCGCGCAGGCGGTGCATCCCACCAAGCGCTGGACATCATGGCCCCGCGCGGCACGCCGGTGCTGGCGGTCGAGGATGGCCGCGTGATCAAACTTTTTTTGAGCAAGGCTGGTGGCATTTCGCTTTATCAGTTCGACCGGGCCGCTGAGTACGTCTACTACTACGCGCACCTCGACCGCTACGCCGACGGCATCGTGGAAGGTGACAGCCTCAGCAAAGGGCAGATCATCGGCTACGTTGGCAGTAGCGGCAACGCACTTCCGAATGCGCCACATCTTCACTTCTCTGTGTTGCGCCTTGGCCCTGAGCGTCAGTGGTGGCGCGGCACTCCGATCAATCCGTTTCTGATCTGGCGTGATGCGAAACCCTGACACGGTATGCGCGATCCGACTGCCGGGCAGTCTGGTACTACCGCGCACTCAGCGGCCTAGGGAAACACTGAATAAATCCAAGTGTTCTCGTATATTCTATTGTATAATATAGATATTATGCATAGTCAATCAAGTTTCGCGTTGCTCGAGCACCAAGGCAAGAAGAAGCGCACTCGCAACGAGCGCTTTCTAGCCGAGATGGAATTGATTGTCCCGTTTGCCCGGATGGAAGCTGTCATTGAGCCGTTCTATCCGAAGG
Organism: Burkholderiales bacterium; assembly: GCA_043757535.1. GTDB lineage: Bacteria > Pseudomonadota > Gammaproteobacteria > Burkholderiales > Casimicrobiaceae > Casimicrobium. Next base: position 150 of record JAYVPF010000140.1, on the reverse strand, counting down.
GCGAGCGCGGTCGCCCACCGATTGGACTGACCCGCATGTTGCGGATGTATCTGTTGCAGCTTTGGTTTGGTTTGGCCTGGCGTGACACATTGGGCCGTTGAAGACGCGCTCTACGACAACACCCCGATGCGTGTTTTTGTCGGCATTGAT
>JAYVPF010000139.1:0-24127 GCA_043757535.1 Burkholderiales bacterium | reverse complement strand
TGCGATCAGACCCAGTGTGCCCATGATGGCGCTGCCGCCGGCTGCGAAGGCGATGACCCAAAACAGATGCTGAACGCTGGCGGGGATGAATGGCAGGGTGATCAGCCACACGCCGAATCCTACGCATAACCCACGAACCATCGATCCGCCCACATAGGCGCAAAAAATCTCAAGCGACGTGATCGGCGGCAGAAGGATGAAGATGAGGCTACGCATCATCTTCGATTGAATCAGCGAAGAAGAAGAGTTCGCGAAAGCGTTCTGCAACACCGCCATCATGATGAGGCCGGGAACCAGGAATTCGCCGTAACTCACGCGTCCATCAAATACTTTCGCGGTGCCCTGAAGCACGTGCGAGAAGATGAGCAGATAGAGCAACGTTGTCACGACGGGTGCGACAACGGTTTGCGCCGCGACCTTCCAGAAACGGAGGCATTCTTTGTAGAACAATGCCTGAAAGCCTGGACCTAGGAGCGGTGACGAATGACTCGCGACCGATGACGCGACAATCAGAGGCGCATCGATCTGATTGGCTTGCTGGGCCTGACTAGCCTGAACGGGGACAGGATTCACGCAGCCTCCTTGGAAGTCAGTCGCAAAAACGCTTGCTCAAGGTCGGCTTCTCCGAGTTTCATTTCCACGATTGCGATATTGGCTTCGCGAAAAGCCGCCAGCATCGATTCGAGTTCGGGATAACCACTGAGTGTAAAACCCACCGCACCGCTTGCCTGCGTCTCTGCGCGCGCTTGCCATGAAGGTGGCAGCGCAGCGGCAGACACTTCGACCGTAATCCCGGCCATGCCGCGCAACAGATTGGCCGTCGTATCGAGCGCCACAACTTCGCCGTTTTTAAGCATCGCGACGCGAGTGCACATCGCCTCCGCCTCTTCGATGTAATGCGTGGTCAAAATAATGGTGTGGCCCTCAGTGTTCAAACGTTTGATGAAGGTCCACAGGTTTTGCCGCAACTCGACGTCAACGCCCGCTGTCGGCTCATCGAGCACGATCACGGGGGGTTTGTGCACCAGCGCTTGTCCAACCAGCACGCGACGCTTCATGCCGCCGGACAACGCGCGCATATTGGCATTAGCCTTGTCGGTCAAGTCAAGGTGGTGCAGGATTTCGTCGATCCATGCATCGGCTTTGGTCACGCCGTAATACTTGGCCTGAATGGCAAGGGTTTCACGCACGGTGAAGAACGGATCGAACACCAGCTCCTGCGGAACGACGCCCAAATTTTTGCGCGCATTGCGGTAGTCAGAGATCGTGTCGAAGCCCATGATCTTCGCGGAGCCGCTATCGGCGCGTGTCAGCCCGGCCAGGATGCTGATGAGCGTAGTTTTGCCCGCGCCGTTCGGGCCGAGCAATGCGAAGAATTCGCCCTGCTCAACACGCAACGAAACGTGGTTGAGCGCGCGAACACCGGGGAAAGATTTACTGACGTCGACTAAATCAACGGCAGGAAGAGGAGGAGCAGAAATCACGAAAGCTTTCAGTTAAGCTTTCTGATTTTAGGGCAGCGCGCAAGTCGGGACAATTCCTGTGCTTATGCGGCCTCGCATTAGACCGCCATTGACCGTTGTTATCCTGAGCTACCGCGAAGGATCAGGTTGTTTCGCAACGCTTTTTGCGAAGAAGATCACTCTTCGTAGCCCAGCTGATCCTTCGCTGTAGCTCAGGATGACGCCGTGGCTAGAACAGCGCCTCAACGTCGTAAGCCGACGCCAGTGTGGCCAGTTTCGAGGTCAAACCGACGACTCGGCATCGCGGCCCTGCCGCGCGCTTGAGGGCCGAAATCAGTGCGAGCCCGGCCGAATCGACCTCGGTCACAGCAGAGACGTCAATGCGCTCTTTACCGGCGGCGTCGGTAACAAACGTGTCCCAAACGGTAGGCACGTTGGCAAAGGTGAGGGCGCCGGTGAGCTGCATCTGTGCCGCCTTACTTGTTCTTCGCCTGCAACTGCTTGACCAGCGCGTCTACGCTCTGATCACGAATGACGGTGTTGAACTCGTCCCTATAGTTGGTGACGAGGCTGACACCGGCGACGATGATGTCGTAGGCTTTCCAGATACCGTCTGCGCCTTTTTCCAGCGAATAATCAATCGGGATGCCCTGACCATTGGCCTGATTGATCACGGTTTTGACGGTGACGTCCGATTCGCCCGCCGCCATACGCAAAGGCTTGTAATCAATCGTGTTGTTCTTGAAATTCGACAGCGCCCCGGAATACGTGCGCACCAGAAGCGTCTGGAACTCTTTGGTCAAGGCAGTTTGCTGCTCAGGCGAAGCTTTGGCCCAATTGCGGCCCATCGCCAGTTGCGTCATGCGCGGGAAGTTAAAGTTCGGGAGCAATTTGCTCTCAATTAGTTCCTTGAGCTTTGCGGCATTGCCGAGGATCGCCGGATCGCTCTTGAGTACGGTGGTGACGGAGGTTGCCGCTGACTTGACGACTTCGTCTGGCCCGGTTTGCGCGAACGCAGATGTCGTCGCCATGAGTGCGACGGTTGCGAACATCGCGACTATCTTGTTACGTTTCATACAGCTCTAATTCCCTTATTCATCTTTTGGACGTTTGCCGTCCAGCACGAGACTCTGTCGCCGCTGCAAGAACGCAGAGCGCAAAAATGTGTAGCGATCCAGCGCAGCGTCGTTCATCAGCGCTTCGGCCGGGAAAAGCCCGACACGCGCATCCACCGCACGCACGCCCATTAACGAATTGCGCACCGGCACGGATGACAGACGCGAGATCGGGTCATACAAACCTTCCGGGTAGCGCGCGATAGCGTCACGCAGCGAAGACGGTCCGAGGAACGGAATCACCAGATACGGCCCGGCGCCAATGCCCCAGTAGCCGAGCGTCTGGCCAAGATCTTCGTTGCCGCGTTCGATGCCCAACGCAGTGGCGTGATCAAAAATTCCGCCGAAACCAAGCGTCGTGTTGATCACGACCCGGCCAAGGTCGTCGCCCAGTTTCGCGCCTTTAAGTTGCAGTAAATCGCTGACCACCGATTGCGCGTCAGCGGCGTTTTGAAACACATTGCTGACGCCCGTTTTCACCAGATTAGGCACGACCGCGTCGTAGCCCCTGGCGATCGGTTTCAGCAAGTAGTGATCGAATGTGTTGTTGAACGAGTAGACGCCCCGATTGATCGGCTCCAGCGGATCGCCGGGGGCGGCTGCTCGGAACGATGCGCAGCCGGACACACCCAGCGCGCCAAGGCTCGCCAAAAGGCCGACACGGACAACGGACGCGATGAAAGTACGACTCATGGTTTGGCTCCGGGTGCGGGGGTAGGCGTTGGCGCAACGGTGGGTGCAGGTGTGGGCGTGGCGGCGCTCGCAGGAATTTCCTGGGCCTTGTTGAACATGAACTGAGAGACCAGTTTTTCGATCTGCACGGCCGACTGAGTCTTCTTGATGAAGTCTTCGTCCTTGAGCATCACGGTGTCGCCACCGGCTTCAAGGCCGATGAATTGATCGCCGAGCAGGCCCGACGTATTGACCGTGGCGATGGTGTCGCGGCTGAACTGGTATTCAGGGAACAAGTGCAGGCGAACGATGGCTTCGTAGGTCTTTTTGTCAAGGCGGACGGACTCAACGCGCCCGACCACGACACCGGCAGTTTTGACCTGCGCGCGCGGTTTCAGCGCACCGATGTTGTCGAAGCGCGCTTCAAGCTCATAGCCTTTGCGATCTTCGTTGAAACTCAGCAAATTGCCCACTTTTAGCGCGAGAAACACGATCGCAGCGAGCCCAATCGCGACAAAGATTCCGACCCAAAGATCAATAGTTTTTCGATTCATCAATACGCTCCACCACGGAACATGAACACCGTGAGTACAAAATCAAGGGCAAGAATTGCCAAAGCCGAAGTCACAACCGTACGCGTCGTGGCGGCTGAGACGCCCTCAGCGGTGGGTGTTGCATCATACCCTTCAAACACGGCAATCAGGCTCACAGCGACGGCAAACACCAAGCTTTTGATAATGCCGTTCAAAACATCATATCGCCAGTCAACCGCCGCCGACATTTGCCCCCAGTAGGCACCGCTGTCAATGCCGATCAAGCGCACGCCGACGAGATAACCACCGTAAATGCCGAGTGTCGAAAACAGCGCTGCCAGCAACGGTAACGAAATCACGCCCCCCCAGAAGCGCGGCGCGACCACGCGAGCCATTGGATCAACCGCCATCACTTCCATCGCGGCGAGCTGTTCGGTCGTTTTCATCAATCCGATTTCGGCGGTCATGGCAGAGCCGGCGCGGCTAGCGAACAACAGCGCAGCCACCACGGGGCCGAGTTCACGCACGAGCGAGAGCGCGACCAGCATGCCCATCGATTCTGTTGCGCCGAAGCGCACCAGTGTTTCGTAGCCCTGCAATGCGAGCACCATGCCGATGAAAAGACCACTCATCAAAATGATGATCAGAGAGAGCACGCCCGCCTGATAAATCTCTCGCAACAGGAGTTGTGGCCGCGAAAAAGTGGTTCCGCTCACGCGCAGCACGGCCATGAGAAAACGCGCTGCGAAACCGAGACGTGCGATGCCCCCGGTGACGGATGCGCCCAGGTTGGTGAGCATTCGGAGGATGCCGTTCAAGCGAAATCCTCGGCGAGAGCTTTGGCCGGATAGTGAAAGCCCACGGGCCCGTCCGGCTGACCATCGACGAACTGGCGCACGAACGGATCGATGCTTGCTTTGATCGTTTCGACATCGCCGTGAGCAACCACTCTACCTTCAGAAACAAAGTAAATGTAGTCAACGATTTTCAGCGATTCCGCGATGTCGTGGGTGACCAGAACGGAGGTCATGCCAAGCGCATCATTGAGGCGTCGAATGAGCTGACCGACGACCGACAGTGAGATCGGATCGAGCCCTGCAAACGGCTCGTCATAGAGCGCGATTTGCGGGTCGAGCGCAATGGTGCGCGCGAGCGCTACGCGGCGCGCCATGCCGCCGGAGAGCTCACTGGGCGTCAGTTTCGCAGCACCACGCAAACCCACTGCGTTCAATTTCATGAGCACGAGATCGTGAATGATTGCTTCCGGCAACTCGGTATGTTCGCGCATCGGAAAGGCGACGTTTTCAAACACGGTTTGATCGGTGAATAGCGCGCCAAACTGGAACAGCATGCCGAGCCTGCGGCGGTGCACATACATCTGGTCGTGATTCATCAACGCGACCGATTCCCCATTGACCAGCACTTCACCGCTGGTGGCGCGAATTTGGCCGCACAACAGCCGCAAAATCGTGGTCTTACCGCAGCCGGAGCCGCCCATGACGGCGACCAGTTTGCCGCGCGGCACGATGAGGTTTATGCCCGATAAAATTTGCCGCGCTCTGGTGTATCCAAAGCTGACGTTCTTCAGTTCAACGAGCGTTTCGCAGGCGGCTACTGGGGCAGCGGGGGCGAGAGAAGAATCGGCGTCCAGTGTCATGTGAGACATTGTATCGGGGTGGTCATTTTTGCGAACAGCTTTTCTTGAAATCGACCGTTATTCGTGGGTAAGGCACGCTTTTTTCGATTAATCGACTATTAGCAAATACAACGCTTAGCCCCCATATATAGGTTCTTTCACGAAAAAGCTGTTAGCGCTCCAGCTTCAATTTTTCAGCCATCGCATAGAGCGCTTCACGCGATTCCCCGGTGATCTTTGCGGCGAGTTTTGCGGCCTTGGCGGGGGGCAACTCGTCTAGCAAAGTTTTCAGCAGTTTTTGCGCGTCCACGGACGCCTGTGTTGGTGCACTGGTTGCGCCTGCCACCACAATGACGAACTCGCCACGCATACGTTGCGCATTGGCAACACGCCACACGTCAATCTCGCCCGCAGGCAGCGCCACAATGGTCTCGAATTTCTTGGTCAATTCGCGTGCGATCACCACGCGGCAATCGGCTGGCAGCCCCGTGGCGAGCGCCTGTAGCGTTTTGTCGGCGCGATGCGGCGACTCGAAAAACACCGTGGTTTCGACGCGCGCCGCGATGCGCTCAACAAATTGCGCCAGCGAGGTGGGCGTCACGGGGGCAAAGCCAACGAACGTAAACGCAGTCGACGTCAGGCCGGCGACAGACAACGCTGCCGTCACCGCGCTGACCCCGGGAATCGGAATAATCGGAAATCCCGCCTCACGAACCGCTGCCACCAGGCACGCGCCGGGGTCGCTGATGGCGGGCGTTCCGGCGTCGCTGGCATAGGCTACTGCTTGGCCGGCCGCGAGCCGCGCAATCACCGAATCCGCCGCTTCGCGCTCGTTGTGCTCGCGCACCGAGAACAACACTGGGGCCGGAATGCCCAAGAGGCGCAGCAGGTCGCGCGTGACCCGCGTGTCCTCGCAGGCGATCACGGGGACTTGCGCGAACACGGAAACGGCGCGTTTAGTGATGTCACCCAGATTCCCCAAAGGCGTCGCCACTACATACAATGCAATTTCAAATTCTGACGGTTCGGACATCGCGTTTATGAGTGTAGGTGGGCAATTCAAAGTATCCGCAGAAGTCTGGCTGACCACGGCATTGCTTGGCGGCTTGATTTCGACAATGCCGGTGAGCGCGCAAACATTTGCACCCGGCGTGACGGCAGCGGACTTGCCTCGCACTTTAGCGCAAGCGCCCGATTCCAGGCCACCATCGCTACGCGTCGTCGTGCTGTTACCGCTCAATAACGCGCAACTGCGGCGCGCTGCGAGCGTGGTGCGTGATGGCATTGGCGCGGTGTTCGCGACGAGAAAAGCAGAGATCAATGGGGTGGAATGTGCGTACGGTGTCGACGACGTGGTGCAGGCGTATGTGCGCTGCGTGACACCTGACACCGACTGGGTAATCGGGCCACTCGGGCGCACGGATGTCATGGCGTTGGCGCTCGCCAAATTGCAGTCGCCGAAACCCACGCTAATGCTGTCGCCGCTTGGCACCGTGCCGCCGCAACCGATGGCGGTACTCTCGCCCGATCTTGAAAGCGAGGCTGAGGCGATTGCGCAGCAAGCTGCGGACGACGCCTGTCGCAAGCCGGTGCTGGCCGAGGCAGCGGGGGCGTTGTCGTCGCGTGTGAGTGTGGCGATCACCGCTTATTGGCGTGAACGCTCGGTCACGCCGTTGCCGACGATCAGCCTGCCGAACCGCGACGGCTGGCGGCGCGCCGCAGAAAAGTGGCGCAACGAGAATGTGGATTGCGTGCTGTTTGCGGGTGGTGGCGCAGTGCTGGCCGAGCTTCGGCCTTATTTGCGCAGCATGGCGGTTTATGTCACCAGCGCGAGCTTTGAGACGGCACTCGATCGCACCGTCGATTGGTCCGGCATTCGCATCGCCGACTCGCCTTGGCTGGTGGATGCCGAGCGCGCCGAGTTTGTGCCGTACGCGCCGATTGCGGCGTTGTCGCCAACGCTCGCGCGCCTGTACGCGCTGGGCGTTGATGCTGCGCGACTTGTGATCGCGGCAGGGCGTGACCCCTTGCCAGTGTCGTTCGACGGCGCGATTGGGCAGTTGACACTGAAAGACGCGCAGTATCGACGACAGCCCATCATCGGCGAATTTCGTGAGCGCACTCTGCTTAAAGTTGGCCCGTGATTGCAGGTGATGGCGAGCACCATGAGCGCGAGGCGGAAGCGTTTCTGAAGCAATCCGGCTTGACGCTTGTAAGTCGCAACTGGCGTTGTCGACTCGGTGAAATTGACCTCATCATGAAAGACGGCGCGACAGTTGTTTTTGTAGAAGTGCGCAAGCGTGGAAGCGAGCGTTTCGGCGGCGCGATCGCCAGCATCGGCGCGCAAAAACAGGCGAAGCTGCAACGCGCGATTGGGCTGTATCTCACGACTTTACCGAATACGCCTGCATGCCGGGTGGATGCGGTGTTGTTCGATGGAAAAGGCGCGCCGCAGTGGGAGCAGAATATTTTTGGCGCGTGACCGCTCGAAGCTCGCGATGGAACCACGAGCGTTTGCGGCGCGTCTGACATAGTGCACGACGATAATTGAATCTTTCAGGAGAGCGCTATGAACCAACGCAGCAAGCAATCAACCGCGATCAAAACGCTTAGCTTGGCGCTCGCCGCGCTGACGGTGACGGTTTTCACCTCAGGCTGCGTTCCGCTGGTGCTCGGTGGCGCGGCCGCGGTTGTGACGGTGGCTGAAGATCGGCGCTCTCCGGGCACCTTTGTTGACGACGAAGGCATGGAAAATCAGGCACTACTGCGCGTGAAATCACGCTTCGGCGGGCAGGTGCATGTGAATATCACGAGCTATAACCGCCAGCTTTTGCTAAGCGGGGAAGCGGTGACCGAGAACGTGAAGCGTGGCGTTGAGGAAGAGGTCTCAACTGTCAAGGGGATCAAACGCATCTTTAACGAAATGACGGTTGGGCCACTCGCGGGTGTGATCAGCGTGAGCAATGATGCGCGACTCACGACGGTGGTGAAAGCACGATTTCTGGATGCCGGTCGCTTTCAGTCAAATCATGTGAAAGTGGTGACCGAAGCGGGTGTCATGTACCTGCTGGGCATAGTCAAAAAGAGCGAGGCCGAAGCAGCGACCCAGCTAGCCAGCACCACTCGCGGAGTGTTACGGGTCGTGCGCCTGTTCGAATATCTCGATTAAAATCGTTGCATAGCCATGTGATAGGCGGCCTCAGCGCCGAGAAAAGATAATGACGGATATCGCCCTGACTCTTTCTGAAGCCGACCGCGAAGTAGACGCCCGTGGTCTTAATTGCCCGTTGCCGATTCTGCGTACAAAAAAAGCGCTCAACGACATGAGGAGCGGACAAGTACTTAAAGTGGTGGCAACGGATCCAGCATCCCAGCGCGACTTTCAGGCGTTTTCGCGACAAACCGGCAACTCGCTGATTGATCAGTCGGTGGCCAACGGCGAATTTATTTTTCTGTTGCGGAGAAAGTAAGCCAGCCGAACTGCGATTAGGGTCGCAGAATGGTCAGGATTGCATCTTCGACTTGCTGATCTTTTGAGCCAAGTTTCAGGGATTGACGCAGCGCCGGAAGGGCATCGCGGCCCGCGCCATTTTGAAACTTCGCCAAGCCCAGACACCGCCAGGCCAACGCATTGCCGGGCTGATCCACGGTCCAGCTCTGGCAACTGCCTTGCAGCCCAGCATAATTACCGCTGCGCCGCGCGTTTTCGGCCTGTTTCGCATAGCCATCGATGCGGGCGCGCCGTGCGTGTGCCGCGCTAGCTTGTTGCGTCATCTGCGCTTCGGCAGCGGCACTGGCTGACGGCACCATTGCGGTGTTCGCGGCAGGCGGTTTCGGCGTGCCCTTCAAGTCGTTAACTGGGTTAATCGGCGTCTGAGCGGGCGGTAGTACCAACGCATCCGGAGCGGTGTCTGAAACAGATGCAGCGCCGTGGACACTGTCTTTTTGTTGCATCGCTCGCGGCACCGACGCGCGCAAATCTGACGTTGCCGCCCAGGTAACCAAGTAAGGCCAGAAAACCGCGTAGTCGCGACGCCAGCCCGATGTCAGAACTAGCAACGTTGCCAGCAAGACAACGAGCGCCGTCGCCACTGCCGGGACCGTCAGCGGTCGCGCCATTACCAAAGAGTCGCCTGTGGCTTCCCAGTCTGCCTCACGGTCTCTCGCATCACGCCAATTCTTCAGGGATCGAATGATCGCTATCGGCCACACGCCAGCCGCCGCGCCTGCCAACGCCACGCGTGATGCCCGCGCCCACGAAAGTTGTGCGGAACTGGGTTTGTCATGGTCGGCAGGGCGCGTAACGCCAGCGACGACTACCAGACCCAGCAGCCATTTCCCCGGCGTTGTGCGGAGCACACGCAGCGCGCTCGCCTCCATCGGAATTGCAGCTAACGCCACCAAAACGGGCAAAAACAGAGGAGAACGGATCACTATCATCCACCATTCGACCGCGTCGAAAACGTCATCACATAACTTGATCAAAGCAAAGATCGACAGCGCTATCCACGCATAGTCAACGGCACGCGCAAGCAAACGCCGCCACAGGCGGGTGGCAGTGACGAATCCGGCAGCGCTGCGAGTCAGCTCCATCAACCGCAGCTTGAATATCCAGGCCGTATCGTGCTGTGGCGGCGGCACACCAATGAAGATTGACCCCTCCCGCCGCCATTTGATGATGCCCAGACGCGATAGTCCGGCAGCGGGTCCCTTTGCCTCCACCGGTCGGCTTAACCCGAAGGCGATCAGCAGTAACAGCGCGATCAGAACGACAGCGACGCCACCCGCCTGTTGCGTCGAAAGTTGCAGCCAATCAGGCATGTAGAGTGCGCAAGCAAAAACAAGCAACAGGGAGGCCAGCAGCAGTCCGACCCACACGAGCGGCGAAGCCCACGCGCTGCCGTCGGCAAGCGGCTCGGCCAGAGCGTCAACGCCAGGCAGCGACTTTGGTGGAGTCGCTTCGATCAAGAGTTGCGACAGCTCAGCCCCACCTTCAGGCAACGAATGCGACTGTGTGCTCACGGGCTCGACCATCGGGTCGCGCGCGCCCGCAGAAGAAATCGGCAGCCGCCACGGCCCCGCACCGACACCCGGATTCAGCGCGGCGTCGTAGTCTTTTCGACGTATCGGATCAACAAGAATCGATGCAGCGAGCGCGGCAAAGCGGACGGCCTCCTCCGAGTCGCCCGATGCATCGCGCGGCACTGACCAGAATCGGCGCACAACAGCACGCAAAGCGGAGGCAATCGCAGTACCGGAAGCGGACGACGTGACTTCGAGCGCGTCGTAAAGACTATTGCGCATGCATTAGTTTAAACAAATGTTAATGTGATGTTAGCCCGACACGCAGGAAGCAACCATTTGCGCTGTGCGCAAAGTTACAAGTCTGCTATCGCAGGCGCTGAAATGCAAAACGGCCCCGACGGGCCGTTTTGGTCGCAGACTTTCGTTGCTTTAAAACAAGTCTTATGCCTTGCGCGTCTTGTTGAAGGACAATTTTTCTTTAATCCGCGCCGACTTGCCTGAACGGTCACGGAGGTAGTACAGCTTGGCGCGACGAACGTCGCCACGCCGTTTGACTTCGATCGAGGCGATCAACGTGGAGTACGTCTGGAACGTACGTTCGACGCCTTCACCATTGGAGATTTTGCGCACGATGAACGAACTGTTGAGGCCCTTGTTCCTCTTGGCAATCACGGTGCCTTCGAACGCCTGAACGCGCTTGCGCTCGCCTTCAACGACGTTCACGTTAACAACAACCGTGTCACCTGGTGCGAACGCTGGGACAACCTTGTTCAGACGGGCAATTTCTTCCGCCTCGATCTGGGCGATCAAAAATTTTGACATTTCAGTTCCTTGACATTATTTTGGTGTTTTCAGAGTCTGAGCGGTGTGCGATCAAAGTTTGTGGCTTTCATCTACGCAGGGAACAACGCCCCGCGTTCAACACACATCAGCTTCCGTGTATCTCGTTGCCGCTTTCGACTTAAGTTAAAAGCTTGCGACGAAACATGCAGGAAATTTCAGTAAGTCTATGATTTTAACCCGATTTCGGTGAACTCGTCGAGCATGCAGAGTTCTTCCGGTGAGAGAGTGGCTCGCGCGAGCAAATCGGGGCGGCGCATCCACGTGCGGATGAGCGCCTGTTTGACCCGCCAGCGGTCCGCAGTGGCGTGGGCACCGTTAGCAAGCGCCACCGGTATTTGCTGAGCCTCCGATGCAGTGAGCGCATACTGCGGCCAATCTAGTTTGCCGTCGGCAAACGACTCAAACGTCGCCGATTCAGTGTCGCCCAGGGCTCCGGGCAGCAGACGCACGCAGCTATCAATCACCATTGCTGCGGGCAATTCGCCCCCGGAGAGCACGTAGTCGCCGACCGACACAATGGCGTCGACATTGGCGTCGATCCAGCGTTGGTCAATGCCTTCGTAGCGGCCCGCGATGAACGTGACGTCTTTGTTATGTGCGAACTCGCGAACGCGGCTCTGCTGCAGAGGTGCGCCGTCCGGGCTCATGAAAACTACGCATGATTTCTGGCCATGCCACGCACGAGCCGCTGCCAACGCGGCATCCAGGGGCACAGGCATGAGTACCATGCCGGGACCACCCGCTGCCGGTCGTGCGTCGATGGACTTGCGCGCATCAGTGGCGAAGTCGCGTAGCGCGAAGCCCTGCCAGCGCCACAATCCCTGCTGCCGCGCACGGCCCGTCACGCCGTAATCAAGCGCGTCTTCAACAAGTTCGGGGAACGCGGCGATTAACGAGATCGACAGCATGAGGACGGCTCCAAAAAATCATTTCGCGGGCGCATTGTGTCGTTGCCCAGTGCTCGCGTTTTCGCCAAAAGCGCTCACGTAACAGAGCTACATTCCGGCGGCTCTGCGCCGCGCCTACTGCATACATCCGACACTGCGTCCCAATAAAGTGAACTTTTGAGGCGTCCTTGAATTACCCTAGGCCTTCCCAGTCCACGTCGACACGACGCGCAGCAATATCCACCGAGCGTACGATGGCGTCGACGAACGGTATGAGTTCATCACCGGGCGCAGGATCGGTTGTCGGTCGTTTGACCCGCAAAATCGGGTGGGCGCCGGACTCAAAAATCTCTGCAATTTCGCCAAATACGCGTTCACCGTTGGTACAGGTGAGACCGATCAAATCGATCCAGTAATACTCGCCTTCAGGCAACGCCGCGAAGTATGTTTTATCGACAAAAATTTCTTTGTTGGTGAGCCGCGCGGCGGCTTCCGGCGATGATATGCCGACAATTTCAGCGACGATGCTCTCGCCATGACGACGCGAGTGTGTCACGGCATACATCTTCGTGCCGATCATCACCTCGCGCGCCTTGAGCAGGGTCTGCGCGTCTTTCGAGTACGGATACCAATGCAGCGCGCCGGTCAATCCGTACGGACGACCGACCTTGGCGAGTGCAATGAGATTGGGCGCGGCGCTGGATGAGCCCACCACTGGAGCCACGACTGCTGCGGGAGCACTGTCTGCGACAGGCTCAACCGCGCGATTTTCTGGTTTCATCACGCTACCGACCATCGCGGCTAGCGATCAGCGGGATCACCGCGCCGCAAACAGCAAACTTAGGCAGCGACAGCAGCAGGTGCGGCTGCTTTAGCGGCACCCTTGGCCAGACGCGAAACCGTGTCGGACATTTGCGCGCCCTTGCTGGTCCAGTGTGTCAGCCGCTCTTGAGCGATGCGCACGTTCTCCGCACCTTCTTTGCCAACCGGGTTGTAGAAACCCAAGCGCTCAATGTAGCGGCCATCGCGACGATTACGCGAATCCGCAACAACGATGTTGAAGAATGGGGAACCCTTGGAACCACCACGAGAAAGACGAATAACGACCATGACGATATACGCAGCCAAAAATTAAAGTTAGCTTAAGAGTATAACTTGTAATTTGCGGTTCGCTGAGATTTACTGTGGGCTGAAGGGCACAACGTATGGATTTGCCCCCTCTGTAGCACCGAGTGCCAATGTCCGTCGGTATTTGATTCGGGGGTGCAGACACGCTCTTTCACGCAGGACGCCATTTCGACAAGCCTCGTTTCACGGGCGACAGCGCTTGCCAGTTAACGTCCTCGTGCGCCGCCCCCTTGGCGCGGACGGGCGCTAGGCGCTCCCGAAGGCGCACGACCGCGCGGCGGGCCAGCCGGTGGGCGCTGACCGCCGCCAGCTCCGCCAGCGCCACCTGAGCCGCCGCCGTAGCCAGCGCTACCGCCACTTGCGGGGCGCTTTGCACCTGAACCACCGGGACGAGCACGCGGCGCGGGACGTCCGCCACGCGCGGCCCATTCAGCGTCGCGTGCGTCGGCCGTCGTGGAGACCGGATCGGCAATCAACGCGGGGTTGAAGCCTTCGATTTTGACGCGTGCGATTACCTGTTTGCTGAAGCGCTCGATGTCTTTGAGCAAAGGCAATTCTTCGTTGGTGACCAGTGACATCGCTTGTCCACTGGCACCTGCGCGGCCGGTACGACCGATGCGATGCACATAGTCTTCCGGCACGTTCGGCAGCTCGTAGTTGACGACTTGCGGCAGTTGATCGATGTCGATCCCGCGCGCGGCGATGTCAGTGGCGACCAGTGCTTGCAGTGAGCCTGTTTTGAATTCAGCGAGTGCCTTGGTGCGCGCGCCCTGACTCTTGTTGCCATGGATCGCCATCGCGGAAATGCCTGATTTTTCGAGCTGCTCGGCGAGACGGTTAGCGCCGTGTTTGGTGCGCGTGAAAATGAGCGATTGCGTCCACTTTTGTTCGCGAATGAGATGCACGAGAAGCTTCGCTTTATGCGCTTTGTCGACCAACACCACCGATTGATCGACGACTTCAATGGTCGTATTGCGACGCGCGACTTCGATCATCTTCGGATTGTTCAACAGACGATCTGTGAGCGCTTTGATGTCGTCGGAGAACGTAGCGCTGAACAGCAGGTTTTGCCGTTTTGGCGGCAGCACGGCGAGCACTTTTTTGATGTCGTGAATGAAGCCCATGTCGAGCATGCGGTCGGCTTCGTCGAGCACCAGAATTTCGATCTGCGAGAAGTTGATCGCGCCTTGGCCGTAAAGATCGAGCAATCGGCCCGGCGTGGCGACGACAATATCCACACCGTGGCGCATTGCCTGAATCTGCGGATTGATGCCGACACCGCCGAAGATGCATGTCGACGTCATCGGCAGAAACTTGCCGTACACGCGAACGCTCTCCTCCACTTGAGCGGCGAGCTCACGCGTTGGTGCGAGGATCAATGCGCGCGGAAGTTTTTTGCCACGAGCCCCATTGGTGGGCGGCAATTGTGGCTTGGCGGAGAGCATCAGGCGCTGCAACATCGGCAGCACGAAGCCTGCCGTTTTGCCGGTACCGGTTTGCGCGCCACCGAGCAGATCGCCGCCCTCGAGCACCGCCGGTATGGCCTGCTTTTGAATGGGGGTCGGCGTGCTGTAGCCATGTGCCAGAACAGCACGGACGAGTTCGTCACGCAGGCCGAGCGCGGCAAAGCCACCGTCGACGGTGACCGGGGCATGTGACGCCGTTGAAGCTACAGAAACGGCGATTGGGGCCTGTGCCTCAGCGGTTGCGATTGGAGACGTTGTGCGCGGCTCTACCGCTCGCGGCAGCGGGTTGTGCTGAGGCTGGGCGCGTGGGGCCGGTGGGTTCTGTGGCGCGCGGTCATCTTGCAGCCAGTTCATCTGCTTCTTTGGCGGCGCGCTAAACAATGCTGCGGAATTGCCGCCGCCCTGAGGACGACCGCCCGTATTGGCGGAATCTCTTGGAAGAGGCGAACGCGGATGACGCGGCGCATTGCCACGATTGGAGTTTTGGATCATAGATTTTTATTGAAGAGACCGTTTTTGACAAACGGCCGGGTGTCGCGGAAGAGTCGCCGAAATATTCGGACTTAACTCGCATCGCGCACATCGAAGGCCGTGCGCTGGCCTGTGAAACTCACGGAAACTTGCTCGATGCGAATCAAGAAGAAAGTGAGGAGGAAATTGGTGCCGTTTGTCGGGATTGAACTGACGACCTACCGCTTACAAGGCGGTTGCTCTACCACTGAGCTAAAACGGCATCTCTTTATTCTACTTGATGACTTTGAGGTGGCTAACTTTGCTCTTGGCAATAGCAGTCACTTTTTTAGCGGGGTCAGCAGGTTTGGCGGATTCTGTTGCGTGCGCATCGCCAGAGCCTGCATCCGCCGATTCCGAACCAGCCGCATCAAGCGCTGGCTGAAAACCCATGCCGTAGCCCGTTTCTTTGGCAAAGATGCCGATCACCGCCGAGAACGGCACGGCGACTTCTTGCGATGTGCCGTTGAAGCGCGCGTTGAACAGCGTCCACTCGTTGTCCATCGTGAGCTTGTGTGTCGCCAGCGGGCCAACATTGAGCACGATCTCACCGTTTTTTACGAACGCCGTCGGCACCCGCGTTAATGCGTTCACGCGCACCGCGAGGTAGGGTGTGAAGCCCTGCTCCACGCACCATTCATACAGTGCGCGAACGAGGTACGGTTTGGCGGATTGCTCGCTCAAAACTCGCGACGACTCAAATGCTGTCTAGCGCCGCATGCCGCGTTCAGCGGGCGTCAGCGCGTCGATGAAGCCCTGACGCGAGAACAAGCGCTCGGCGTACTTGAGCACGGGTGCAGCCGCCTTTGGCAGTTCGATTTCGTAATGCGACAGGCGCCACAAGAGCGGGGCCAGCGCGACGTCGAGCATCGAATATTCGTCACCCAACATGTGCTTTTGCTTGTTGAAGACAACAGAGATTTCAGTCAATCGATCACGAACCGCAGAGCGCGACTTGTCAGCTGTTTTCGGATTTTTGCGCTCGAGTTCTTCGACGTGAACAAAAATTTCGCGATTGAAGCGATGCAGGAAAAGGCGAGCTCGACCACGGGTTGCCGGGTCAGCAGGCATCAATTGCGGATGCGGAAAACGCTCGTCGATGTATTCGTTGATGATGTTCGACTCATGCAGGATAAGGTCGCGCTCAACGAGTACGGGCACCGTGTTGTACGGGTTCATCACCGCGAGATCTTCGGGCTTGTTGTCGAGATCGACATCGATGATCTGGAAATCCATGCCCTTTTCATGCAGGACGATGCGGCACTGGTGGCTGAACGGATCGGTAGTGCCGGAATACAAAGTCATCATAAGGCGTAAGTTCCTTCGCTCTGGAGCGACAGCGCCGCGACGCGGCGCATGGTTGGGTAATTCGTTGGCCGGACGACAGGGATAGACCGGGTACTACAAGAAGACATAAGGGCACCTCTAATAATTCGTTTGTGCGGCGCAATGTGTCGTCGCGCGGTGCTCGCGCTTTTGGCAAATGAGCTCACGTACCAGGGCGTACGCTCCGGTTGCTGCGCTCCGGGCTCCTAACACTGCATCCCCAAAAAATGAATTATTAGAGGTGCCCATAAGGCAGGCTCAATGGCCTGCCTTGGTGTCATGCCTTAAATCAGGCGTGAATTAGTGAACGTCTTTCCAGAATTCTTTCTTCATCCAAATCGCTGCGCCAAGCAGGAACGAGAGCAGAAACAGCATGATGATGCCGATCTGAATGCGCTTTGACTTATTCGGTTCGGCCACGTAATCCATGAAATTCACGAGGTCGGCAATGGCGATGTCGTACTCGGTTGCGGACAATTTGCCCGGTGTGGCGTTGACCAACGTGCGCACGATGTAGCTGTTCTCGACCTTGCCATCTTTTTTGTCGGCATGATGTTCGAACGACGACATCGTTTGTGCAGCGATGAACGCGCCTTGCGCTTTGGCCTCGGCATCGTGATCGGTTTTCACCTCTTTGCCATCGGCTTTGTAGACAGTCTCAACCAGCTTGTTGGTGCCCGAGAGTTCCTGCAGCGCATGCGGCATGCCAATGTTCGGCGACACCAGATTGTTCCAGCCAGTATCGCGTTTGTCGTCCTGATAAAACCCGCGCAAATACGCGCCAAGTTTTTCCGTCGAGTAGCTACGCGCCATCACCGACAAATCAGGCGGTGCGGCACCGAACCATTCTTTGGCGTCCTTCGGACTGATCGCGGCCTTCATGGTGTCCCCGATCTTGTCGGTGGTGAACATGAGGTTTTGTTTGATCTGATCTTCAGTGAGATGAAGGTCGGTCAATCGGTTGTAGCGCATGTACTGCGCGCTGTGGCAGTTCAGACAGTAGTTGACGAACAGGCGGGCACCGCGTTGCAGCGACTCGCTGTCGGTGCGGTCAGCGGTGACGCCGACGTATTTGATTTCGGGGCCTTCATTGGCGGATGCAGCCGCCGGAATGATTGCGGCGAAGGACACCACGAGCGCGGAAAGAAGCGTTTTAAATTTCATTATTTTGCCTCGCGCCTAGTGCATCGTGACCCGAGCCGGTTCCGGCTTGGTCTTGTCGGCCTTGGTATACCAGGGCATCAGGAAGAAGAACGCGAAGTAGCCGATCGTCAGGAACCGGGCCATCCAGGTGGCGCGTTCTCTGGTGTCCACAAATGTCGCCCAATCCCCGAGCTGACCCCACACCGATGTCGGCTTCACGCCGAGATATCCAAGCACGATGAAGCAAACGATGAACATCGCAAAGAAACTTTTATACAACGTGCCACGATAGCGAATCGACTTCACGGCACCGCGATCCAGCCACGGCAGCGCGAAAAAAATCATCGTAGCCATTCCCATGCCGATCACGCCGGGGAACTGCGATCCGAAGAGCGGCGGAATCGCACGCAGAATCGAGTAATACGGCGTGAAATACCAGACCGGCGCGATATGCTCTGGCGTCTTCAGCGGATCGGCTGGGATAAAGTTGTTAGCTTCAAGGAAGTAGCCGCCCATGTCCGGCAGGAAGAACACGATGATCGTGAAGATCATCAGGAACACGACCACGCCAACGATGTCTTTCACCGTGTAATACGGATGGAAAGCGATGCCGTCGAGCGGAATGCCAGTCTTCGGATCCTTGTTCTTCTTTATTTCAACGCCATCGGGATTGTTCGACCCGACTTCATGCAAAGCGAGGATGTGCGCTGCGACCAAGCCAATCAACACCAGCGGCAGCGCGATCACGTGGAACGCGAAGAAGCGGTTCAGCGTGGCGTCCCCGATCGAATAATCGCCACGAATCCACACCGCTAACTCGGGCCCGATGAATGGAATCGCCGAGAAGATGTTGACAATCACCTGTGCGCCCCAGAAACTCATCTGGCCCCACGGCAGCAGGTAGCCGAAGAACGCCTCAGCCATCAGGCAGAGATAAATCAGCATGCCGAAAATCCACAGCAGTTCGCGCGGTTTACGATAGCTGCCGTACATCAGACCGCGACACATGTGCAGATAAACGACGATGAAGAACGCCGACGCGCCCGTCGAATGCATGTAGCGGATCAGCCAACCGTAGTCGACGTCGCGCATAATGTATTCAACAGAGCCGAACGCGTACGCGGCATCGGGTTTGTAGCTCATCGTGAGGAAAATACCGGTGACGATTTGCAGCACTAAAACGAGTAGCGCGAGCGAGCCAAAGTAGTACCAGAAGTTGAAGTTCTTCGGTGCGTAGTATTCGGTCAGATGCTCTTTAATCATCCCGGTCATCGGGAAACGATCATCCACCCATTTGAGCAGCGGATTGGTGAACATGGAGGCGTGTTTGGTTGCCATCGCTTACGCTTCCTTTCCGTCTTGGCCAACGCCAATGACCAGATTGTTGCCGCTCACCGTGTACGGCGGAATGGTCAGATTGGTCGGGGCCGGTGAGCCAGTGAAGACGCGACCGGCGAGGTCGAACTTTGAGCCATGACAGGGGCAGTAGAAGCCACCCGGCCAGTCGTTACCGAGTTCGCCGGGAACGAGCTTTGATGAGGGCGAGCAGCCGAGATGGGTGCACACACCTTCCATGACCACGAGATCAGGTGAGATCGAGCGAGTTTTCGCGTCGACGTAGGCAGGTTGTTTCGATTTTTTGGATTCAGCGTCGGAGAGCTGAGAGGCAGGAATTTTCGCCAGCGCGGCGATCTGTTCGACCGTGCGTCGCATGACCCAGACCACACGACCGCGCCATTCGACGTCCAGTTTTTCGCCCGGTTTGAGCCGGGCAATGTCGACCTCGACCGGCCCCCCGGCCGCTTTGGCACGTTCTGACGGCGCAAGCGAAGCGACTAATGGCGCGACGATAGCCGCCCCCGTAATGACACCGGGCACCGCAGCAACGGCGATGACGGTGTTGCGTCTTGATTTATTGATGGGTCCGCTCATTGAATTTCCGCGATTCCGATATGGCTTTGATAGCTTTTAGGGCTTTTCTTGTGGCTCTTGAGGTTTCCCCAGACACACAAATGCCGCCTGTTCAGGCAAGCAAGCGCGACGCACTCGGGGAAACCATAAGATTTTATCCGAACCGTGCGCGCGTTTTGCAATACGGTAGTGGGAACCGCACCACAGCACGCTCTGCGGGCGATTTCCAGTGCCTGTGCCGGATGTCAACAGGTAGCTAAATGCGCTATTCTTGCAAGCTCGCTGCGGCGCAGCAATTTTTGTCCCTTTCTGAGGAAAATCATGTCCCTGAACGTTGGCTTAGTCGGCTGGCGCGGCATGGTCGGCTCCGTTCTCATGCAACGCATGAGTGCTGAGCGCGACTTTGACGCAATCGAAACCACATTTTTCAGCACCTCTTCCGCCGGCAAACCCGCGCCGAAGATTGCTGGCTGCTCGGTGTTCGACCCGATTTTGCAAGATGGCACCGACATTGCCGCGCTTAAAGCGATGGACGTGATCATCACCTGTCAGGGCGGCGACTACACCCAGGCTGTGTACGCGCCGCTGCGCGCGGCCGGCTGGAAGGGCCACTGGATCGACGCGTCGAAGATTCTGCGCATGAATGTTGATTCGATCATCATCCTCGATCCGATCAACATGCCGGTCATCCAGACCGCGCTGTCGAAAGGCGTTAAGGACTGGATCGGTGGCAACTGCACGGTGAGCTGCATGCTGATGGGCGTTGGCGCGTTGTTTAAGGCCGATCTCGTCGAATGGATGCAGACGTCCACCTATCAGGCAGCCTCGGGCGGCGGCGCACCGAACATGCGCGAAATGCTCACCCAATATGGCGGGCTTTACGCCGAAGTGAAAGACCTGCTCGCCGACCCAGCCAGCGCGATTCTCGACATCGACCGCAAAGTGACAGCGAAACAACGCGCATTCACACCCGAAGAAACTGCCAATTTTCGTGGCGTTCCGCTCGGCGGCAATCTCATCCCGTGGATCGACGCAGATCGCGGAGATGGCACCAGCCTCGAAGAATGGAAAGGCGGCGCTGAGACCAACAAGATCATGGGCTGGGGCAAGCAATTTGGCAACGCTGAAGTGCCGATTGATTCGACTTGCGTGCGCGTCGGCTCGATGCGTTGCCACTCGCAGTCGCTCACGTTTAAGCTCAAAAAAGACGTACCGCTCGCCGACATCGAAGCGATGATCGCTAACGACAACGAATGGGTCAAATTTGTGCCGAACGAACGCGAAGCCACCGAAAAAAATCTCACGGCGGCGAACGTCGCAGGCACGATGACCATCCCGGTTGGCCGTGTGCGCAAACTCGCAATGGGGCCGCAGTATCTGGGCGCGTTCACGATTGGCGATCAACTGCTGTGGGGCGCAGCGGAGCCGTTGCGGCGGATGTTGCGGATTATTCAGGCGCAGTAGCCCGCGTCGGGAACGCGTGCGGTTCCGCCTCGTGGCCAGCACCGAAAGCACATCAACGATTGCCCCCACGCCGCCGCGTTCGACCGAACCGCTCCGAGTTCCACCCTATCGCTATCGTAACAGCTTTTCAATAAAACCCTTATTTTACAGGGGCTAGATCAATAAATTCGCAATAGTCGATTTCTTGATAAATTCGCGCTAGTCCCGCATAAAGTGGGCTTTTCAACGAAAAGCTGTACCCATTTATCCGCCGTCCCAACCCCTTCCGCAGCGAGCCGCGCTAGCTTCAAACTCAGCGCTCACGCCAGCTCAGCAAACACCTCTGTCATAGCCCGACTGGGCAGCGCAGTGAGCCGTGCGGTGCGTTGTGTGCCGCCCACGTTTAACGCTCGCCCGAGTCCACGTGTGTGCGAATACACCAGCGACATCGCATGCGATTTGAGGCGCGGCGTTATACAGTGAGCGACAAAAATCGACCGCGTTAAGCATTGAGCATTGAGCACAAAGCGTTCGTTCATCGGCAAAGCTTAGCGATGATCGCACCACGCCTGCAAATCAAATGCGGCCGATAGCGGGTAACTCCGTGTTGACGGCTAAGCGCCCTCAGCCTTGCGCTCAGCCACTTTGTGCCTGAGCGCAGCGGCCACAACCGGATGCACAAAGCGCCCAAAATCACCACCGAAAAACGCCACCTCACGAACGATGGTCGCAGAGATAAAGAGATATTTTTCCGACGGTGTGAGGAACACCACCTCAACGCTCGGATCCATGCCGCGATTCATGCCCGCCATCTGAAATTCGTATTCAAAATCGCTCACCGCACGCAGGCCACGCATGATGATGCTGGCGTTTTGCTGATGCACGAAGTCAAGCAACAAACTGGAGAACCGCTCGACGCGGACGTTTGGCAAATCTCTGGTGACTTCGCGCGCCAGCGCGACGCGCTCGTCAGCCGTAAACCACGGACCCTTGCGTTGGGAATCGGCCACGCCGACAACGACTTCACCAAATAGTTTCGCGGCACGGCGAATCAAATCTTCGTGGCCCTTCGTCAAGGGGTCAAACGTGCCCGGATATACGCAACGCAACATGGGTCACTCCTCCTGAGTTGCCTTCAGCTCCTTCTGCGGGAACTCTGATTTCTGGCGTGAAGAGATGATAGTGCACCACGCCGGCGCGCCCCTGTCGCGTTCTCGTGAAGCCGGGCAGGGCTTTCATTTCTTTTGCGAACTCGCAGTAGATCAGGGCTTCCGGCGCGGCCACGCGTGCGACCAAGGGCGCAAGCCGATCCCACCAGTTCTGAGCGAACGGTGGGTCAAGAAAAATCACATCAAATTTATCCGTCGTTGATGCAAGGAAAGCGAACGCATCGGAATGGATGAGTTTCAAATTGGGCAAATCAAGCAGCTTCTGATTCTGCGCGATGGCCTCTGCAGCCGCGCGCGAAGTTTCGATTGCGATGACCTGATCTGCATTGCGCGACGCTGCCTCGAACGCGAGCGCCCCCGAGCCCGCGAACACATCGAGGCAGCGCTTGCCCAGCAAATCCTGCCCCAGCCAGTTAAACAGCGTCTCCCGCACCCGATCCGGCGTCGGCCGAAAGCCCGGCACCCCCTCCAAGTCCGGGAATCGAACAATGCGCCGTTTATGGGTGCCACCGATGATGCGAACTTGATTTTTGTAGGGGGTCATGGTTTTGAAGCCCCTCTCCCCCGGAGGGAGAGGGGTTGGGGAGAGGGGGAAAGGTTGCGCAGCGCAACCCATTATCGAATTCGCGACCAGCCCCCTCTCCCTAACCCTCTCCCACAAGGGGAGAGGGGACAAACTTAGAATGCAATTGTCTCGAATCCCGTAAGAAAGCGCTCCATGTGGGGCTTGTTCAAGAAAAAAATTCAACCGACCAGCGCAGAACCGATTGAGTCGCCCGCGATAGCCGAAACCCCCTCGACTCCCTCCGTTCGCGCAGCGTTACCTGCCGAGGCGATCCCCGCTAGCGTTCTCCTTCCCATCATCGAAGAGAAAAAAGGCTGGCTGGACAAACTCAAGTCTGGCCTGACCGCAACACGCAACAAGCTCGGCCTCAACGTACTGTTCGCAGGCAAACTCGATGAAGATACTTTGGATCTGCTTGAAGCCCAGTTGCTCATGGCAGATTGCGGCATGCCCGCGACCCAGCATCTGCTTGACGACCTGCGTAAACGCTGGAAAGCCGCAGGCGGTGCAGGCGATCCGCGCGCGATGCTCGTCGACGCGCTCACTGATTTATTGCAGCCGCTGGAGCAACCGTTCGCAGTTGCCAAAGGCGCACCCTTCGTCATCATGATTGCCGGCGTCAACGGCGCAGGCAAAACCACCTCGATCGGCAAGCTAGCAAAATTCCTGCAAGGTCAGGGTGCCAGCGTCTTGCTTGCGGCAGGCGACACCTTCCGCGCCGCCGCGCGCGAGCAGCTCGCTATCTGGGGCGAACGTAACAACGTCACCGTCATCCAGCAGGCAGGCGGCGACCCCGCAGCCGTCATGTTCGACGCCGTAGCCGCAGGCAAAGCGCGAGGAACGGACGTCGTGATGTGCGACACCGCAGGCCGCTTGCCCACGCAATTAAATCTCATGGAAGAACTGAAAAAAGCCAAGCGTGTGATCGGCAAAGCGATGGAAGGCGCACCGCATGAAGTGCTGCTAGTGCTAGACGGCACCACAGGCCAAAACGCCATCGCGCAAGTCAAATCATTCGATGACGCGCTGGGCTTGACTGGCCTCGTGATGACCAAACTCGATGGCAGCGCCAAAGGCGGCGTCATCTGCGCGATCGCCAAAGAGCGGCCGATTGCGCTCAGATTTATTGGTGTGGGTGAGGGGATTGATGATCTGCGGCCGTTTGTGGCGAGGGAGTTTGCGGAGGCGATGGTTTAGGGCACCTCTAATAATTCATTTGTGGGGCGCATTGCGTTGTCAAAAAGTGACCAATGAGGGTGCTCGCGCTTTTGGCAAATGAGCTCACGTACCAG
>JAYVPF010000138.1:0-6410 GCA_043757535.1 Burkholderiales bacterium | reverse complement strand
GCGCAGCAATAGCGGGCTATTGCGAGCATTTTCGGCGAAGTGGTTCGCCCAATTCGAGGATGCGATGCGCTCGGGGATTTGTTCAGCGTTTCCCTAGGTGTGCCAACGCGCCTCTAGCCGCGACCAGTCAAACGTCGGCCCAGGATCAATTTTTCGGCCCGACGCGATCTCGCTGTGTGTGCTCACGCCTTCAATGGGATAGTGCTGCTTAATTGCAGCGAGGAGTTGATCTAGCGCTGCGTATTGCGGATCAGTGAACGGCGCGACCACATCGCCTTCGAGCTCAATACCCATCGAGAAATCATTGCATCCGCCACGCCCGCGCCAGCTCGAAACGCCAGCATGCCAGGCACGATCATCACAACTCACGAATTGCAAAATATCGCCCGTTCGCCGCACGAAAAAATGCGCTGAAACCCGGACAGCCGTCAACGCGGCGAGCATTGGATATCGTGCAGCGTCCAGCCGATTCTCGAAAAACTCGCAAACAGCATCCCCGTCAAATTGACCAGCGGGAAGACTGATGTGATGCACCACCACCAAATTGACTTCGGTTTCCGCTGGCCGCGCATCAAAGTTCGGACTGGCGCGTCGCGTCGCACTGTGCCACCAACCGTCCGTCCAAACCGAAGCGTCAGAGGTCATCCGGTTCCATGCCGAGGCGCTCCAGCCGATAGCGCATTGAGCGAAAGGTAATGCCCAAAAGCTTCGCAGCCTGGGTGCGGTTGCCACGCGTTTGCGTGAGCGCTAACTCCAGTGTTTCGCGCTCGCTTCTATCGAGAAAATCCTGCAGCGGCGTTCGCCCTGCGAGCGTCCCGGCGTCGGCACTGACGCCCGACGCGGCAGCCTGCGTGACCGGATGATCGTCGACCGTCAGGCGCAAGTCCGAGGCCTCAATCACCTCTGGATTTTCGGCCAGCGCGACGGCGCGCTCCAGCACGTTTTCCAGTTCGCGCACATTGCCGGGAAAGCTGTAGCGCATCAACGCACTGGACGCATCGGGGGACAGCGTTGAGCCGGAATCGCCCGTGATGCGCGCCAGCGTTCGTGCTGCGATGAGCGGTATGTCGGACGCGATTTCGCGCAGCGCGGGCATCTCAACCTGCAACACGTTCAGGCGATAAAACAGGTCTTGACGGAAGAGGCCGGACTGTACGAGTGTGGTCAAGTTTTTGTGTGTGGCACTGACGACGCGAACGTCAATGGCATCCTCGGAGGTGTTACCCACCTTGCGCACCCGCTTCTCCTGAATCGCACGCAGCAATTTCACCTGAAGCGACAGCGGCAAATCGGCCACTTCATCGAGAAATAACGTTCCACCCGTCGCTGCCTGAAAGAAGCCGTCGCGATCTGTTTCTGCGCCCGTGAATGCGCCTTTGCGATAGCCAAAAAATTCGCTCTCCATCAGGTTCTCGGGGATCGCACCACAATTCACGGCGACAAACGGTCCGGCTGCGCGTGGCCCGTTGCTGTGCAAAATTCGCGCGGCTAATTCTTTGCCCGTGCCTGATTCGCCGTGAATGTGGGTCGCGGTGTTGGTTTTGGCGAGTTTGGCCAGCAGCGCGCGCAGCGCATCGATCGCTGGTGATTCGCCGATCAGCACGGGCGTGCCGCTGCCAGGCGCAGCGGTCGATGGCGCTGCACTCGTCGGTGGCGCTGCGCGACGCTCCGGCACTTTGATCGCGGATTTCACCAGCGTGCGCAATTGATCTAGCGACACCGGCTTGGCGAGGTAGTCAAACGCGCCCGCTTTCAACGCGGCCACGGCGTTGTCGGCGTTGCCGAACGCAGTAATGACCGCGCAGGGTAAATCAAGCCCGCGTTCGGCAATTGCGGCCAGCACGTCAAGTCCCGTGCCATCACCCAGATTCATGTCGGTCAGGCACAGCGAATAGCGCTGCTTGTCAAGCGCTGCGATCGCGCTTTGTCGTGAATCAGCAGTGATCACTTCGAGCCCAAGCTTGGTGAGCGTGAGCTGCATCAGCGTCAAAAGATCGGGCTCGTCGTCAACGACGAGGACGCGCGGCGTTGCTTCCAATTTTTTAGCCATAAGTTTTAGCCATTATTTCTTAACCCTTGATCTGGCATCAGCGGCAATTCCAGCACGAAACGCGCGCCTTTTTGTGAGGATCCGAGCCGCACGCTGCCACCGTTGGCGAGCGCAAGTTCACGGACTAAATAAAGACCCAGGCCGGTGCTGCCGCTGCCACTGAAAAACGGCTCAAAAATCCGGTCCGCAGCCTCCCGTGCAACCCCCGCACCGTCGTCAATCACGTTGATGACGGCCCGCTGCATTTCATCATTGATGCTGGCTAACACCGTCACGCTATCGGATAATTTTTGCGAATGTCGCCATGCATTTGACATCAGATTAACCAGCATTTCATCGAGGTGGCTGCGGTCGACATAAATGAGCGCATCATCGGGAAGCGCGAGGCGAAATCCGGCTTTGGGCGCGGGCAGCGCTTGACATAACTCATTAACCAGTTCCAGCACGGCCGCATGCAGTTGCACTGCGCCCGGCGTGCCGCGATCACGTCGGCCAAGCAGCGACACGTCGCGCACGATGCGGTCAATGCGGTCGACGTTTTTGTCGATCATGGTGGCGAGCGCTTGTGCGCCAGGGTTTTCGGCGACTTCCTCGCCGATCAGCTGCGCGGCCTGTTTGATCGCGGAGAGCGGGTTGCGAATCTCGTGCGCGATGCTGGCCGACAATCGTCCCAGCGCGGCTAATTTAATTTGCTGCGCTTGCGCTTCGGCTTGCTCGACATCCTCTAGAAAAATGAGCGTTCCTGCACGCTCTTCCAGATCGACCGGCATCATGCGCGGCGTCAACAGCCGCGCGCCGTCGGTGCTGCGAATGGGCGAGCCGTCGATGGTCGAGTTGTGCAGGAAATACGCCATCCAGCGCGCGTGCAAATCGACCGAAAGATCACTCAATTGCAAATCGGGTCGCATCATCGCTTCATCACTACCCAGCCAGCGTGTAGCTTGCGGGTTTGCCATCACGACTTGACCGAGCGCGCCGATGACGAGTACGCCATCGGTAAGCTCGCTAATCACGACCTGATTGATGTGCGCAAGACGTCGGATGTCGGCGGTACGCAACTGCACTCTAAGCTCCGACTCCTCGGCACTGCGGCCGAGCAGCATGCCAATCGCAGTCAGCAAAAAATAACCGGCACCGACGAGTGCCGCCTGCGTCACTGCCTGCACACTGGCTGATCGCAGCGTCAACTCCGCGACCATCAAGGTGATGCTGGCAATCGCAGCATGACCAAAGGCGATGCGATCACGCAGGAACCAGCCGTGCGCAGCGAGAATGGGATAGAGATAAGTGGCGTAAGTCGCGACCGGACTTTGCGAATCAAGGTAGATGACGACTGTGAAGACGAGATCAATCGCGAGCTGAACCAGCAGTAAGCCCGATACGCCGCCTTTGAAACGGGGCAGTGTCAACAGGCTGAGCAGTGCCCAAACCGCATAGGCCGCCGCCGCCGAATAGCTGACCGCATGCACGCTGCTGCCCGAAGTGGCAATGGCAAGCGCAATGGCGGCGACGCAGCGGTAAAGCCCCAGAAGGCGCAGCAGCCTGAGCGTCGTCGCGCTGAACGCGGATGCCGCTACCGCCGCTGGCTGACGCCTAGCGTTTTTGCGCGCAGCGCTCGTCGCCACAGGTCCAGCCTTCGCGTCTCATGACAGCGTTGGCCTTGGGTGTGAACACGCCGCAACGTTCGCACTTGACCATCGCGTCTGACGCTGGTTTGTCGTCGCGCTTGCGCTTTGGATCATCCGGTTTGTCGCTATTTTCTTCGTCACGCTCCCGCTGTTCATTGCGGGTCTTATGGACGGAGACCAGCCGCAGTGCCAGAAGCACCAGAAAAAACGCGACGATCCAGAATATGATTTTACCCACTGCTTACGACCCCAATCCTTTTTTCCTTTCAAGACAATTCACGAGTAGACTTCGTAAAGAGTCTAGCAGCGTAGACCGTTCCCCATACCGAAACAGGAGTTCATCATCATGAGTCAAGCCGCAAACGAACCTTGGGCCGCATGGGCTGAGTCGATGCAGAAAATGATGTCCAACCCCGCCGCGTTGAATCCGTTCGCGGGCATGATGGGTATGCCCGGAGCGGGTGCCGGAGCCGCTGGCGGCGCGGGTGCGTTCGATCCGCAACAATTCATGAAGGCGATTGACCCGGTCGAAATTGATCGCCGCATTCAGGATCTGCGCGCCGTCGAAGCGTGGATGAAGCTCTCGATCACCGGGCTCGAAATGTCGATCAAAACGATGGAGCTGCAACGCGACGCCTATGCCTCGTTCAACAAAATGAGCGAGTCGGCCACTCAGTCAATGAGAGACGGC
Source organism: Burkholderiales bacterium (assembly GCA_043757535.1). Classification (GTDB taxonomy): domain Bacteria; phylum Pseudomonadota; class Gammaproteobacteria; order Burkholderiales; family Casimicrobiaceae; genus Casimicrobium. The sequence continues at coordinate 2,041 of JAYVPF010000138.1, read as the reverse complement.
GCTGAGTCAGTGGAGCGCACAGTGAAACGGGCTGCGCGGAGCAGTGCGCGGCGTCGCTGAACGGCGTATGGCATTTTGCTGAAAGCTTGCGTGCACTGTGGGTATGATCCCGTAATGCACAAAGTCGATAATCACCTATAGCGGGCGCTAGGCCCGGTGTGTTAGAGCTTTCATGAAAAAGCTGACTATGCTTTCTGTTAGACCGGAGTCGCCAGCCCCGATGCCGAGCAAATTTATTCACTGAACACGCCGAACCCCCCAACCTATGCCATCGCACCGGTAGCGCCCGCGCCGAGCCTTTTCGCGCTTTCGTGCCCGCGCCTCAATCCGCGCCACCAAATCCCCCGGCGTTACGCCCAATGCCGCCGCCAGCCGGAACACCACATCCAGCGACGGCTGCTTCTCGCCACGCTCCAACCGCCAAGGTAGCTGCGATCCATCTCCGCAATCAACGCCAGCGCCTCTTGCGCAACCCCGGCGGATTCACGCGCACTACGCAGCGTCTGGCCAAAAGCGAGTGTGAGCGCGGGATTGCGTGAGGTGGCAGGCATGCGCTAATGTTCGCGCATCGGGTGAATTTAGTCCACGGTCTAATGCACCCAAAACAGATAAGATAATCCGATTGGTTATAGTCTCCCCGTCGTCATTCTCGCCCGAGGCGGGGATCCAGTACGTGAACCGCGCGCAGCGCCAAAATGGACGCTTCGCGTAAAGCTAAGAAACTAAATCCCCGCTTCGCGAGGATGACGGCTCGGAAACAAGCAACCAATCAGAAAAGATTAAATGGACACGTCAATGGCGGCAGTGCAGAACGCATTCAAACACGTGATGCGTATCGTCGGTGGCGGTGGTAGCGACCTCTGTAGGGCGGATACCCAAAGGGTGATCCGCCATGCGTGGCGAGCGACTGCATTCGGCGGAACCGCATTGCGTTTCACGTTAAGCGGACTTTTTGCCGCATTATTCGTGTTGACGTGGCATTCATCGCTCGCAGCCCAGAACGCTTGTAAGTGGAACGGTCAATCGACAACGGCCGACCCTGAAGACTGTATCGAGCGTGGTGGCCGTGCAGTTTGCACGCTTGCGACACCCGGCCGCCTCATTCTTCGCCAACACTTGAGACCGAGCCAGGAACTTTTTTTAGATACGGATTATGCGATTATGCTGGCCCCAATCTCGGTCGTTCTGCGGCTTGGTGCCGCGCGAGCGGTGGCGTCTGGAATGGGGTGTACGCGAGTCAAGCTTGCACCCCCGAGCCTCAGCCACTTGCGTCGGACGCGGATTCAAGCCGCATACCTATCGTCTCGGACAATTTTGTAAACGAAATCTATGGTGCAAGCCTCTGTGCACCGCCCATAGTTCAGGACTCTGGATGGGGATTCAGCGTTGTTGATGGCAACGTGTGTTGGACGCTGGCACCGGTGTATCAAAATGGTTACCTTATTCGTGACGGTCGTCCGCGTGTCTACAGCTTATCGTTATTCAATTACGACCACACCTCCTGCTCGCCCGGTACAGAAACCATTCGCATTCGCAAGGATCGCGAGCTGTCGTGCCCTGCCGGGTTCCGTTCAAGGCTGCTTCCGAATGGCGATTTGCAATGCTTTGACTACGCGCAGGACGCGTGCATCGGCGTTGGCAATCCAATATCGATGGTAGGCGGCTACAAGACGCAAACAGAGGTCGACTTAGTCGGTGCGGGCCTGTTGAGCTTCGAGCGGACTTATCGTAACGCTGGATTCCCAGCGCCCACTTGGGTCGGCACGCTAACGGTACCAGCGGTTAGTACCCGGCACTGGCGGCACAATTTTGAGCATCGCTTGTTCCCGTTGTCTGGTAACACGGACATCATGGGGATGATTCAACGTTCTAGTGGTGCTACGACGGCAACGGCAATGTTGCCAGCCGCACCGACTTCAACAACAAGAAGTCCTGCATGGCGTACACCTACAACACCAGCACGACGGTCAACACGACGACCGGCCTCTCCCCGCAAGCCAACACGCTTCAATACAACGCGAGATTCATGTACGACGAACAA
>JAYVPF010000137.1:0-6430 GCA_043757535.1 Burkholderiales bacterium | reverse complement strand
CGTGTACACGGTCAAGTTCGCCGAGGCAGTGTTTGTCCTTCACTGCTTCCAGAAGAAAAGCAAGCGCGGCATTGCCACGCCCAAAGAAGATTTGGACATCATCCACGCGAGGCTCAAAGTGGCCGAAGCAATTGTTAAGGCGACGCGAAAATGAAAACTCGATTGGTCGATGGCGTTGAAGTCCACCGTGGTCTCGGCAACGTGTTTGCTGACTTGGATTTGGCTGGTGCCGAAAAGCTCAAGATCAAAACAGGACTGGTCATCGAGATCAGGAAAGCCATGAAAATCCGTGGCCTGACGCAGCAAGAAGCCGCAAAGCTGATGGGCGTCTCTCAACCCAAAGTCTCCGACATGATGCGCGGCAACTTCGCAAACCTGTCTGAGCGGAAACTGATGGATTGCCTGACACGGCTCGGGTACGACATTGAAATCAAAGTCCGGCCGGCGACGGCCGAAGTGGGGCATTTGATGCTGGCTGCGGCTTGAGACGCAAGGTGCGGACGCGATGTTGGCACAGCTTTCTTGCGTCACAAAACGTGGTATGCCCCCGTTTGTCCTCATGAGCAATAGGGTACGCCGGTGTTATGTCCGATATCCAGTACCATGAAAGGTTATCGTAATCAACGACGGATGGCGCAGGAAATGCTGGAGCACTTCAAAGCAGATTTTTGGTTGTTATCACGAGAAAATCGTGGCTTTTACTCGTGGGCGGAAGAGAGCCGTTGGAGCCTGCACCGCGCGATGCGTCGGCGGTTGGGGCACTGCCGAATGTGCGATGACGGGTCGTACGAGGCGCGCGACTTGGTGCAATCGCTTTTTGACGATGGTCTCGGATTGCATCCGCTGCTTGATGTGGTTTTTGAATCGTTCGCACGAGCGGAAGCGCGGCTTAGTTTGCGATTTATTCCACAGCGTAGCAACGAAGAGCGTCTGACAGGACACCTGATTTCTGAAATCGAGGCGGCGATATACCTCGCCAAGTCAAACTTCGCGACTCGCTCTAAAGAACGGTACGGCGTAGAACATCAGTTCGATTTTGCCTATACCGACCTGTCGCAAGGGGGGCGGCGCGAAAAATTCACAGGCGGGGACTTTGGTTTGATCATCTCGGTAGACCTACCAGATCGACCAAAACAGGTATGTTACGCAGCGGTTCAAGCCAAGAAGCTTGACGCATCGACCACCGTCGACAAGGCGCAGTTCGAAACGCTAGTCCGGAACTATGGTTCAGCAGCGTGTTATCTTTTTTACGACATGAAATCCGAGAGTCTTGCACCACCATTGGTAATTAGTGCGGCCGATCTAAAAAGCAAGGTTGAGAAAAACGAACCCGCCAAGTCGTTTTCCATGCAGAGCGACGCAGTCTTTAGCTCGGGATTGCCGTTTTCCCTTTGGGTAGTTTCTCAGCTCGCACAGGGGAAGGTAGGGCAGCAAGCAGCCGATTTTTCGGGCGCTCTGGCCGCACTGACAAATTCCAATTTTGAGGAAGTTGATCATAATTTCCCTAACAGTGGCATTTCGCGGCTCGCAATGGTTTCTATCGGCAAGCCGTTCAAGCTAGAGCGTGATCTAGAGCGCGGGATAGTTGTATCGTTAGACTGATGTCTGTACTATCGTGAGATAAGGCGTCAGGTCATGCGCAGTAAGGATAAGGGGTCGGGTTGATTTGTTTGGGAAAGCGCCGCATCCCGAAACATTCAGCTTTTTCGTCAAACGCTGATTGCACAAGGTCTAAGCCTGCAATTTTTCGATTCTCGACTATCTCCGAAATACACAACCAGCCCATTTGCATTGCTGATTACAGCTTAAAGCTGATCGACATCTGGTTCGGACAAATGGGCGCAGGCCACAATGGTTGCGGAGAGGATAAGGGGTTAGGTTAAATTATTTGCGACAGTGCCTTATGCCGAAAGCTTTAGCTTTTACGTCAAACATCGATTAAGCCGAGGCTAAAGCAGCAATTCGTCGATTCTCGACTATGTCGAAAATACGCAATTAGCCCCTGTGTATTGGTGATTTCAGCTAAAAGCTGATTGACGCTTCGAAGGTGAGCATGACGGCTTTACTGGGCAACAACACTTGCGCCACCCACAAACGCTGCCACAGGAACAGAAAAGCGAATTGCCAAAGCCCGTATTTGGCGCAGATTAAGTTTCCGCTTGCCGCTCAAGATTTCTGAGACGACGCCTTGCGAGCCTAGCTCTAGCGCCAACTCACTCTGCGTGAGGCCATGCTGATCCATGAGCGCGCGCAGCACCTCCCTTGGAGCAACATCGGCAGCCGGGTAATGCACAGCGTCATAGTCGCCAATCAACTCACCGAGCGTTGCAACTAGGTCAGCCAGCGGATGCGCTTCGTCAGCCGCACCGGCGTCCAGAAGGCGATTCATCGAAGCAACCGCCGTGTCATATTCTTGTTCAGTGCGGATGGGGCGCAGCGGGACATGCTTAGAGATAGCCTGCACATGCACGGTCAGGTCGGCTACGAAATCACGATCAATTACGTCTTCCATTTGTCGTGTTCCCTGTGAGTGAAAACGTGGCGGATAAAGACCATTTTCCGGTTGAAGTGGATCGCGTTATGCCCTTCAAGAAAAGCGATTCAGCCCGCTCCAATCCTATCAATGGCCAAACCCGCATTGGCCGCAGCGTCACACTGGCGCATATCCGCAGAGACAAACATATCCGCGTGAAGCGCGAGCGCGCTGGCGATGTGAATCGCGTCCATTCCGCAGAGCACGTTGTTTTCAAGGCTGGCAAACGCGTGCTGAATCACGGTGGCCGTGACGTCGCTAATCGCGATGTCTTCAATATCCGCAAGCAGCAGCGATTTGATTTGTCGATATTGCTGCGGGGTCAGTTTGCCTTCGCGCTGTAGTCGACACATCGCGGAGATAATTTCCGGCAGCGCAATCGCGGACAAACAAATCTCGGCCGCGCGGTCGCACCATTCAAGAACCGCCTCGGTCCCCGCTTCGCGGACATACCGTTTGGCGAAGGCGGAGGAGTCAAAGAAAACGCGCATGTGCTGCTGTCGCGAAATCTAGAGTGCGGTGCTGCGTTCGTCCAATATCAGTTGCGAGATCGAAGCGTGGTCAAGCACAAGCGGCTGGACGCTGCGCCGCTTCCACGAGGGCAAATCGGGCGCAACCGGAACAATATCGGCGATGGGCTTGCCGTTGCGCAGCACACGAACTGCTTCGCCTGATTCAACGAGGTCAAAGAACTGCTTGGCGTTGTTGCGAAGTTCGGTGAAGGTGGTTTGTTGCATGATTGAACTCGTTCTGTACAGAATGGTGTAATTGTATGTGTTTTAGAGACGCAGGTCTGATCGCATGACTTACGCTCGGCACGAGATCGGCTCGGCATCAGCTTTTCACTGAAACGCTCATTATGCTTGGGCTAAGCTGACGTTTCGTCGATTCTCGACAATCTCCAATATTTGCAGTCAGGCCCCGTACATTGGTTATTTCGACTTAAAGCTGAACGATTCGCCGTAGTGCGGATAGGCACTTCGTTGAATTGGCCGCAATGACGATACCTACGGCCAAGTAACCGACAGAATCTGATCCATCGTCCAAGGACAAGACGCAGGAAAATTGTCGAGGCCGGTTTCAGTCCTCGCTTGCAATCGCGCGTCAAGCCACGCTTCTTCCAGCCAATCTTCATCGGTCAGTGACGCGCGCAAGCTTGGCGTCGCCTTCAGCGCGAGCGCAATGCGCTTCCTCTGATCGCCGATGGTGCTTGTCCAGCTTTTGCTGTGTCGATCCGCCTGATACTCCCACTTGAGTAAATGCGAAAGCAGCACTGCCGTGCGGGACGATAGGTGGCGTTTTTCGCTCTTGCCCACGTCCTCAATCTCCTCGGCGATGTGTTCGATATCAAGCGCGGAGAGCATACCCGCGCGCAGCAATGCCGCCTGCTCCGTCGACCAAACGATGATGTCTTTTTCGTAGGTTGTGCTCACTGGGTTCTCCTGACGCGGTCAACTCGAAACTGAATCTAGCTGACTCAATAACGCCACACGATGTTATACCGTGAAATCAGGAAGGGCGCGCCTATTCGTCAGACCGCTCCGAGCCTATCTACGGTCAAGCCTGCATTTGCCGCAGCGTCACACTGGCGCACATCCGCAGAGACAAACACATCCACTTGGAGTGCAAGCGCGCTGGCGATGTGAATCGCGTCCATGCCGCAGAGTACGTTGTTTTCAAGGCTTGCAAACTCGTCTTGCATCCCGGTGGCAGTGACTACACTAAGTGTGCGCAGCACCTCCTTCGGGGCAACATCTGCAGCCGGGTAATGCGGCCCGTCATAGTCGCCGATCTACTCACCCAGCGTTGCAACGAGATCGGCTAAGAATGCGCCTCGTCAGCCGCACCCGCATCCTGCAGACGATTCATCGACGTGACTGCGGCGTCATATTCTTTTTCTTTGCGGATGGGGCGTAACGGGACATGTTTGGCAATGGCGTGTACATGCACTGTCAAGTCGGCTACGAAATCGCGGTCTATTACGTCTTCCATTTGTCGTATTCCCTGTGAGTGAAAATGTGGCGGACAAACACCATTTTCCGGTTGAAGTGGATAGCGGCAATCAGACGATACTTGTTGCCATTCATATCAAACACGTAGATGTCTCCGATCGTGTCGGTAGTGGTGAAAGCACAGCACTTCTCGTCAGCTATAAAAACGGATTTTGTATCGTGAGTTTGCCGTGAACGATCCGTCCGTGTTGCATGTCTTCGCTGTAGAGCGCGGTGCAGTTTGCGTTAAGCGCGCTCGCAATAATCAACGAATCCCACAAGGAGAAATTGTGGTCGGTGATGAGTTGATGGCTTAGCTCAACGTCCGCGACAGTTAGCGCCACCACTCGGCAGCGTTGCATTAAATAAGCCGCGACAGTCAGGGCGTCGCACATGGGTCGTCGCAATTTCTTCGTCTGGACACTCACGACTTCATTGATCACCTGAACACTCAGCGTTGGGCTTTGCTCAATCAGGTGTTCGGCAATTGCGGACTTTGGATCGGTGGCGTCGAGCGCATAAATCAATACGTTGGTATCGACAAAGCAAATCGCCTCAACGGTCATACAGCGAATCGCGATCAAATTTGAACGCGCTTAGATCGGTCTGATGTGCGGCAAAGAATAGTTTGATGTCGCCACGCTTTGGCGACGCCACGTCACGTTGAAAGGCGCGGTCGAGCTCCGATGAATCTTCGAGCACGGTCACGATGACGCGCGCATGCTTGAGCGAAGGCTCGGCACCGATCCAATGCAGTTGCCCGTCATCAATCGTGGCTTCATAGCTTCTTAACATCATTGCGACCTTGAGTTACGCGACATCGAGCACGCAAAAAATGGCGTTCACAGCCAGTGCGAGTCTCAGCAATTATTTACTATACCTGCCGAAGCAGTACCGCGCAACATGCAGCACCGCAAAAAAAAAGGCAGCCGAAGCTGCCTTTTCATTCACTGCGAGAAAAAACTTACGCTATTTCCAGCACGCGCGACACAGTCCAGGACTTGGTCTTGGAGAATGGGCGGCACGCTTTGATTTCGACCAGGTCGCCCATTTTGGCGGTGCTGGTTTCGTCGTGGGCGTGGTATTTTTGTGACTTTGTAACGACTTTGCCGTAGAGCGGGTGCTTGACGCGACGCTCGACGAGTACGGTGATGGTTTTTGTCATTTTGTCGCTGACGACGCGACCGGTTTCGATCGCGATAATCGGCGCTTTTGCAACAGCCTGTGGCGTTGCAGATTTAGCTACGGTTGCTGGTGCTGCGGTTGCGCTCATTTGCTTGCTGCCTTCTGATTGAGCACTGTCTTGACGCGTGCGATATCACGGCGGGTACGGCTCAATTGGCTCGTATTCGTCAGTTGCTGCGTTGCCTTTTGCATGCGAAGGCCGAAGTGCGACTTGTACAACGAGGTCAGCTCGGTGTTGAGCTCGGCCTCGGACTTTGCGGTCAGTTCATTGGTATTCATGGATTAGCCCACCAAACGTTGTACGAACGTGGTCGAGATCGGAAGCTTCGCGGCGGCGAGCAGGAATGCTTCGCGTGCCAACGTCTCTTCAACGCCGTCCATTTCGTAGAGCACTTTGCCCGGCTGAATCTCAGCGACGTAGTACTCAGGATTACCTTTACCGTTACCCATGCGGACTTCGGCTGGCTTCTTGGAGATCGGTTTGTCCGGGAAAATCCGGATCCAGATACGTCCACCGCGTTTGATGTGACGGCTGATCGCGCGGCGTGCCGCTTCGATCTGACGTGCAGTCAAACGACCGCGGCTCGTTGCCTTGAGGCCGAACTCGCCAAAGCTTACTTTGTTGCCGCGAGTTGCGAGGCCCTTGTTGCGGCCTTTTTGCTCTTTGCGGTATTTTCTTCTAGCCGGCTGTAGCATTTCTCACTCCTGCAGGGCGACGGGG
>JAYVPF010000136.1:0-6433 GCA_043757535.1 Burkholderiales bacterium | reverse complement strand
GTGTTCGTCGCTGGCGGCATTCTGGAAATTCAGCCGAATGTTGTGACGGTGCTCGCCGATACAGCAATTCGCGGCCATGACCTGGACGAAGCGAAAGCCAGCGAAGCATTGAAGCAAGCTGAAGAAGCGCGCGCCAACGCGAAGAACGAAATCGACTTCGCCAAAGCGACATCCGAATTCGCCATCATGGCGGCGCAGATCGCGGCGATCCGCAAGCTGCGCGGCAAATGAATCCGCAACGCAAATAGCCATCGAGGCCGGCCACTCTGAAAATGTGTTGATGGTTTGAGCAGAGTGACAGCAAAAGTAGAAGGGAGCCGAAAACTCCCTTCTTTGTTTTGGGGGCTATGAATCAGAGAAGTCGTTTCGCTTCGGCCAAATCGATACGGAACTTGTAGCCGTGCTGCTCAAGCAAACCAAGCAATTGTGCCCCGTCCAGGAGCGTCAATGGCTTGTCTTTGGCGAATGAATAAGAATCGGGCCCATAGTGGCTGGTCGTGACGAGAATACCCTTGATTGCTCCCTCGTTGTGCACGGTACCGTAGAGATCACGGACAGCCGAGACGTCGACGGTATTGGTGTAGCGCTTTGCTTGGATCACAATCTTTCCGCCCCGCAGCGGATCGGGGTCGAAGATGATCGCATCGACGCCTTGGTCTCGGCTCGCTTGCGTGACCTTTACTTCTGCCCCTGACGCAGCAAAGACTTTTTCAAACAGTTGGCGACACAGGTGCTCGAAATCCTCCCAGTCCATAGAGGCAAGGTTTTCGCCGCCGACCATGCTGCCTAGCACCTCCTTGCTATCGACGAACCGCTTGTCGTTAGTATCCAGGCGAACCACGGGGGCGATTGGGGTCAGCTGTAACGAGCGAGCGAAAATGCCCTTCAAAGTGTTGAACGCCTCTACAGGATCAAGAGCCTGTAGGTTCAGAGTCATTAACTGCTCCTTGGTGGCGAATAGACTCGCGCAATAGGCGCGCTTCCGTTGGCCAGTTGCCTTCTCCGTATAGTCAGCCCAGCCATTAATAGCAACAGCCTTGACTATGTTTTCGATGTCGAGCCTCACAAGCTCGCATGCAAGCCGAAGGCACAACGACGGATATACCTTCGTGGCAGCCTCCTTCTTTTCTCTCTGGTTAGCAAGCTTTGTCGTCGCCCCGGCTCTGAGTTCGACTTGCTTGGTCCATTCGACTTCCGAAAGATCGGGGAAGCGGTGCTCATGGATTAGGATGCCGGACTCGGAATCAAACTTCGATTGACCTTCGCGGGAGACGAAACGGGGAACCCGCATCGTCCGCAGCGTTGCATCGACCCTTGCAAGCAGCCCGGATTCTCCTGAGGCAGACAGCGAAGCTCTTCGGCTGGTGAGCTTCTCCTGCTCGATCAGGAACATTTTAGTAAATGCTTCTTTGGCCTCAATGTAGTCGGCCATGAGCATCGAGTGATTCTTCTGTTGCTTGGCTGCTTCGGACTCGTAAAGGGCTTTCGCTTTCTCCGCCATAGCGGGTTTCGTTCAACGCAGCGAGCCATCAAATTTTTCCGTAATTTGATAGCTGCCCTCACCTTGTCGGTCTCTGCACGATGGGCGATATCGACGAAGCGATTGAGAAAAGACAGACGCGCCCCGTAGTACGGTGGTTCGAAGAACGGTTCTGCAAAAGCAGGCTGCCACGGAGTCCACGGCGGTGGTGAAGCGATCTGAGGGGGCTCTTTTGGCGGGGAGGCAAAATAAGAAGGATTCGACCCGAGGGAAGCGAACAAGGGCTCGTAAGGTGGCGCGAATTCAATGTTGAGTAATTCCGTGATGCGATCGATATCGATCGTACTTGTTGGTTCCGTAAAGTCACTTTTGAAGACTTGCTCAATAGCGCCGTTGAAAACGGAAGGCCGCCATGGAATCGGAATTGCCGCGCTCGGAGCGTAGGCGTTGAAGTCGGCGGCGTCCGTGTCTTTGGGAGGAAGGGGACTCGGATACTCGGGCTGCGCACGCGAAACACTGTACTGGTATCCGCGTCGCGGTTGCTCCATTTCCTCAGGTCTCTCGGCTAGTTCGTTGGGTATGAACGCTTTCGCCCCGAGATGCTTGCGGCCAAGTTTGAGGATGAATTCGCTTTTTGTTTCAGCAGCTCCTTTGGCGATGGCTTCGAGGATCGCGAAGATTCCTGCCAACGCCGCCCCGATCAATGCCAGACCGATAGCGATCGCGATCAGATAACCCATGGGGTCGAAGATTTACTGAGCATGTCACATGCTATCGCAACGGTGGCGATCAAGCTGATCTGGCTGGCGCTGCGCAACATCACCGCCGCTGTGGATAAGTCTCAGCCCGCCTCACACACAAAATTTCGGACAGTCCCGCGCGCCCCCATCGCTTTGTATGACCACAAATTTAAGGTCCTGTCGGCACGCTTCACCGAACGGACAATTTACGGCAATAACTTGTCGTAATCCGAGTGACTACGAATCCAGAACCATTGCACACCCTCCGCAACCGGAACACCCAGCGCGCGATAGTGCAGGCCGACGCGCACGCTGCGATATTTTCCGTGGCTCACCGGTTTGAATTGCAGTGATGGTTGCGACGCGTCCTTTTTGAGCAACGAAAAATTTTCGCGCGCGAGTTGTCGCATATCTTGCGGCAACGCTTCGAAGCATTGCCAGACTCGAGACGAAGCGAAATGCCTCAAATCGCGCGCACTTTTCCGCTGCGATACTCGGCGACGGCTTCCTGCGCCATTGCATCAAGCTTGCCGGCCGCGGCGTCCGATTCCACCTGCGCGTCCCACACTGCCGCGTCAAACTCGGCAAACCATTCGCGGAATTTCGCGAGTTCCGGCGCGGGCAGAATCCTGACAGCGTTTTCAATGGCTTCGACGGTCGACATGGCGGCTGCAAAAGAGAAGGCGGAATGACAAGAATACCGGATTGCCGGCGCCGTTGCACTGCTTGGCAGTCGCGCAAAAAAACGGCCCGTACGGGCCGTCTTTTGTTACCATATCTCCTTACGAATCATGTTTTTGTAAGGAGAGCCCATGAGCGCAGCCACCCTCACCAGCAAAGGCCAGACCACAATCCCGAAAGACATCCGGGAAGGCTTGGGGCTGGCGCCCGGTGACCAGCTTGACTTTCATCTGCTATCCAACGGCAGTGCGTCCATGCGCGTTCGGCGCGGGGCGCTAAAAGATTTCATCGGCATCCTGCGCAAACCGGGCCAACGGCCGCTCAGTCTCAGAGCCATGGATGACGGCATCGCAAAAGCCATGCGTGCCAAGCACGGCGAAAAGCGCAAGTGATCGGCCTTGACACCAATATTCTGTTGCGCCTCGTCACTGGTGACGACGAAGCACAACTCAAGACCGTCACGCGTTGGCTCGCCGCGCATGCGCGCGACGATACGCTTTATGTGAATCACGTTGTTCTCGCCGAAACACTGTGGACGTTGAAATCGGGCTATGGATATGCCCGTTCAGATTTGACAACGTTTGTAGATTCCCTGCTTGGCAACGCGGTGTTTGAGATCGAGGAAATGGGGCTGGTGGAGGACGCGCTACGATTGTTCGAATCGACTCAGGCGGACTTTGCCGACTGTTTGATCTTCGCGAAGAACGCACGATCATGCGGGGCGACCATCACGTTCGACAAGGCGGCGAGTGCATTGCCGCTGGCGAAATTGTTATAAGCGAGCCAGAACGGAATATCTCAAATTTTGCGTTTTGTCATATTACACTTGACGGAGAACCGCATGGAACGGACTTCTACCGGGACCACTGTCCATAGATTGGCTCTTGGAGCCATTTTGCAAGGAAGTGCCTGCAGAAAAACCGGGCTCCTGCTGGCCGCGCTGATGCTGGCGATGCACACGCTGGCGCAAGCGCAATCCCAGCCCTATCCTTCCAAACCGATCCGCCTGATCGTCCCATTACCGACCGGCGGCATTGCCGACTATTACGCGCGGGTCTTCAGCGCCAAGCTGCTCGAAACCTGGGGCCAGCCAGTGGTGGTCGAAAACCGTGCTGGCGGTGGCGGCAACATCGGCAGCGATGTCGTCGCCAAGGCGCCGCCCGATGGTTACACCTTGTTGATGGGCTATCTCGGCCCCCAAGCCGTCAACCCGTTCCTCTTCAAGTCGATGCCCTACGATGCGCAGCGCGCTTTCGCGCCGGTGGTGATGGTGGTGGAGGCCGAGGGCTTGCTGGCGGTGCATCCGTCGGTGCCGGTCACGTCGGTCGCGGATTTGCTCAGCCTGGCGCGCGCCAAACCTGGCTCGCTGTCCTACGCGTCCGGCGGCGTCGGCACCGCCAGTCATCTCGCCGGCGAGCTGTTGAAGTCGATCACCAAGGTGGACATGGTGCACATCCCCTATAAGGGCAACGCTCCGGCGATTGCCGATGTGATTGGCGGGCAAACGCAGCTTATCTTCGCCACACTGCCGACGGTGATCCCGCACGTGCGCGCCGGCAAATTGCGTGGTGTCGCAGTGATCGGCACGGCACGCTCGACCGCCGCGCCGCAATTGCCGACCGTCGCCGAATCCGGTGTGCCGGGATTCGCGGTTAATAACTGGATCGGCCTCTTTGCGCCGGCCGGCGCGCCACCGGAGATCGTGCGCAAGCTCAATGCCGAAGTGCTGCGCATCATGCGCCTGCCTGAAATCACCAAACGCATGGAAGCTGAGGGCGAGCGATTCACGCCCAACACGCCGGAAGAATTCGGCCAGTTCGTTCGCGCCGAATCGGACAAGTGGGGCAAGGTGGTGCGTGACGCCGGCATCAAAGCCGAGTAACGCGCGCCGCTTTCGTCAGCGAAGCTGGGCGCGCAAACCGCTTACGCGCTGATCAGCTCCCACATCCGGGATGGCGTCAACGGCATTTGCAGTTTCGGCGTCAGCTCTTTACGTCCCGCGCGCGCCAACGCATCGGCCACTGCGTTGACCACGGACGGGGTTGCCCCGATGGTGCCCAACTCGCCGACACCTTTGACGCCCAACACGTTGGTCAAACACGGCGCCGACTGATCCATCTCGGTCTTGAAGTCCGGCACGATGCCTGCACGCGGCAGGGTGTAATCCATGAAGCTGCCAGAGAGCATTTGCCCCGATTCAGCGTCGTAAACAATTTTTTCCGACAGCGCCTGGCCGATGCCCTGCACCGCGCCACCATCGACCTGCCCGCGCACAATCGTTGGGTTCACCACGCGACCCACGTCGTTGACTGACGCATAGGCTACGACGGTGATCATGCCGGTGGCGGGATCGACTTCCACTTCTGTCACGTGGCAGCCATTCGGCCAGCTTGGCGCTCCGGCCGTCGTGGTTGAGTCGATGTAAATGCGCTTGTCAGCCTGCTTGGCTGCAAGCTCGAACAAATCGATCTTGCGATCAGTGCCGACGATGCGGAATTCACCGCCCATATATTCGATGTCACCGGTTGCAACTTCGAGCTCTTCCGCCGCCAGCTCGCGCGCACGATCAATCGTCTTTTCACTCGCGACTTTCACCGCGCCGCCACCGGTGAACAGCGAACGCGAACCCGCGCTACCGAATCCCACCCCGCGGTCGGTGTCACCCAACACGATGCGAATCTTTTCCGGCGGCAACTTGAACACATCCACCGCGAGCTGCCGCAAGGACGTCGCAATGCCTTGGCCCATCTGCTGCACGGCGGAGAAAATTTCGACCATGCCATCGCCCGAGACCGAGATCGTGACGCGCTCATCAAACGCCATGCCGCTGGTCCACTCAAGAAAGGTCGAGATGCCCTGCCCGCGCCACTTGCCGCGCTTGGCCGATTCCGCCGCGCGCACTGCAAAGCCCTGGTAGTCCGACAACACCAGCGCCTGATCCATCACCGACTCGAACTTGCCGGTGTCGTAAGTCTGCCCCATCGGGCTCTTGTAGGGCATCTGGTCAGGGCGCACCATGTTGCGGCGGCGCAGCTCGATCCGGTCGATGCCGGTCACGCGCGCCGCTTCGTCCATCAGGCGCTCGATGTTATAGATCGCCTCGGGCCGGCCGGCGCCGCGATACGGCCCGGTCGGTGACTGATTGGTCAGCACCGCCGTCATGTGAAAGTCGATGGTCTGAATGTCGTAGATCGAGGTCTGCACCCACGGCCCGATCATCACCTGGATCATGGTGCCGGCCGGCGTGGCGTACGCGCCGAGGTTGGCGAAGGTACGCACGCGCAGGCCCAACACTTTGCCTGTTGCGTCGAGCGCCATTTCAACTTTGGTCTCGATGTCGCGGCCATGCACGGTCGAGAGAAACTCTTCGGCGCGATCCGCGACCCACTTCACGTCGCGCTTCAATTGCAGCGCGGCCCAGGCAACGACGCAATCTTCCGGATAGATGCCGGTCTTCATGCCAAAGCCGCCGCCGACATCGCCGACAACGACGCGTACTTTTTCTTTCGGAATCCCCAGCACGCCATCGCAC
>JAYVPF010000135.1:0-24333 GCA_043757535.1 Burkholderiales bacterium | reverse complement strand
TCCTGCCACGCCTCGGGCGTGATCCCCGCTTTGATCGCTGCGTTCTCCTCGCGCGTGTTTCGTTGGCGCGGGATTTCAACGAACGTGGCGTCGATCATCTGACCGGCCTTGGCCGCGTAGCCCTGTGCGGCTAACTGCTCGTGAAAGCGGGCAAACAGTTGCTCCATCAAGCCCTCTGCTTTGATCTGTTCACGAAATAACCACACGGTTTTAGCGTCGGGCACCCGATCCTCAAGCTGCAAGCCGAGAAACCGCATGAACGAGAGTCGATCCCGGATTTGGTACTCAATCCGATCATCGGAGAGGTTGTGTAGTTGCTGCAAAACGAGAATCTTGAACTTGAGCACCACGTCAATCGGCTTAGCGCCCGCGTTGCTCTTGCGCTCGCCGCCGTTTATCCCAACGCCCTGCTGCACGCGGTTCAAGTCCACTCGAAACGCTTCCCATTTAACGTGCGCGTTCAGTGCCATCAGCGGGTCGCCCATCTGCGTGAGCTTCTTCGTGCGCTCCTCAATGTCGAAAAATCCGGGTTGCCTGTTTCTCAGTCTCATCGGGGATACTCGCGTCGTCGTTGGCCTTGCTCTATAACGTGCAGGTGCATGATGACGCCGACACTAATTGCTTAATATTTAAGCAATTGTTAGAGGTGCCCTCAAGGCGATAAAACCGAGATGTGATAATTCTGCTCAACGCTTTTTACGCTTTTCGTAGCCTTCTCAATGCATTTTTACGCGGTTGTCGCGCTCTCGGCTTTTCTTCTTTTTCTGGTGCAACCGCTCATCGCCAAGCAAATCCTGCCATGGTTTGGTGGCAGTTCTGCGGTGTGGACGACCTGCATGCTGTTCTTTCAGGCGGCGCTGTTGCTGGGGTACGCCTACTCGGATGTGACGCCGCGTGCGTTGGGCACGAAGCGACAGCCGGTGCTGCACATCGTTGTTGCTGTGCTCGCGTTGCTGGTGTTACCCATTCTTGCGCCGGAGAGCTGGAAGCCGGTGGGCGGGGAAGAGCCAATTTCGCGAATTCTGCTGCTGCTGACGGTGACCATTGGCCTGCCTTACGTGTTGTTATCAACGACGAGTCCGCTGATTCAGAGCTATTTCGCGCGGCTGCATCCAGGCAGCGATCCTTATCGTTTGTTTGCGCTGTCGAACGCGGCGTCGCTGATGGCGTTGGTGGCGTATCCGCTGGTGATTGAGCCGTTTGTAGGCACACGGACGCAGGCGATTGGCTGGTCGGGATTGTTTGCGGTGTTTGTGCTCTTGTTGGTGAGTTTGGCGTGGCGGGTTTCTCGCGCTGAGGCTTTGCCCCCTCTCCCCTCGTGGGAGAGGGGGGGGGCGGAAGGGAGTGCCGCCATGGTCGATACATCCAGGAGTACCCCTCACCCCGGCCTTTACGAGGGCCAAGCTTTGCCCGCTCTCCCGCAAGGGGAGAGGGGCCCAACGCACGGAGACGCTGATGCAGCTATCGCGGTTCCGACTCAGCTGCGCTGGATAGCCCTATCGGCCGCCGGCTCCATGCTGCTGCTCGCCGTCTCCAATCACATCACGCAAAACGTGGCCAGCGTTCCCTTGCTATGGATATTGCCGCTCACGCTTTATCTGTTGACCTTCATTCTGACGTTTGACGGCAACGGCTGGTACAAGCGACACATTTTCGCGGGGCCGTTCTTTGTGATGGTGATCGGCATGTGCTTCTTGCTGGTCGACAAGGATTTCCAGTTCGATCTGGTGATTCAGACCAGTGTGTTTTGTGTTGGGCTGTTTGTGGTTTGCATGGTGTGTCACGGCGAGCTGGTTTTGTCGAAACCCGGGACGCACAATCTCACACGCTTCTACCTGCTGGTTTCGATTGGCGGTGCGCTCGGTGCGCTGGTGGTGAGCGCGGGCGCACCTTTGCTTTTCTCAACATATGTTGAAACCCCGTTAGCGTTACTCGTAGCGGCGTTGCTGTTTGTTCCGGTAGCGCAGGCCACGCATCCGTTTTTGCAATGGGTCGCCGTGGCGCTGGCCATCGGCGTCGTCGGAACCGGCGCGTGGTTCGTGAAACAGGAGCACAACAATGCGCTTGAAGTGTCGCGCAATTTCTACGGCGTGCTCAAGGTTAAATCCTACGATGATCCGAAGAACGACGACTATCTCGTGCGGCTGGTGCACGGCGCGATCCTGCACGGTGAGCAATATCCGAGCGAGAAATGGCGGCTATTGCCAACGACGTATTACACGCCGACGTCCGGCTTCGGTCGCGCAGTGAATTTGCAACGCGAAACATCACCAAAAACCAACAACACGCAACGCATCGGCATGATCGGTCTGGGCGTCGGGACTGTCGCAGCCTATTGCCGCGAGGGTGACATCTGCCGTATCTACGAAATCAACGCAGAAGTCGAACGGTTGGCGCGCAAACATTTCACCTATCTCGCCGATAGCAAAGGTAAAGTCAGCGTCATTCTGGGCGATGCCCGTTTATCGCTGGAGCGTGAAGCGGGGAATCTTTTCAACGTGCTGGCGATTGATGCGTTCTCTGGTGATTCGATCCCGATGCATTTGATTACTCAAGAGGCAGTGCACGCTTTTATGGGGCAGGTTTCTGGGAACGGAATATTGGCTTATCACGTATCCAATCGATTCCTGAACTTGCCGCCCGTGCTGGCTGAAATCGCCGCCAAAGAAAAGCTGGCAGGCGTGGTTGTCGAAGACCCAGCGCAGAAGGACAACACGCTGCATTCGTCAAGCACCTGGGTGCTGCTCGCTCGGAACGCTGACGCACTGAAGGGGATCGGTGAAGCGGGCGTGCCGCTGGCGAAGACTGAAGGCGCGCCGCTGTGGACGGATGATTTCAACAACCTTTGGTCGGTTGTGAAGTGGAACCGCTGACGCCGTTGGTGGAAGCACTAAGCGACCTGCCAGCGGGGCGCTAGCCCTCGCTGCGCTCCAGGCTCGAATCCACGCCGCGCCGTTGGTCAAACACAAAACAATCGCCGCTGTAGTGATCGCGGCCGACTTCCTCGAAGTAGCGCAGGATGCCGCCTTGCAGTTGGAACACGTTTTTTGCGCCCAGTGACCGTAAAAACGGCGCGGCCTTTTCACAGCGAATACCGCCCGTACAAAAGCTCACCACGGTTCTATTCTCCAACTCACCCATGTGTTCGCGCGCCGCATTGGCGAACTCGGTGAAATTTTTGTTGCCCCAATACAGCGCGTTGTTAAACGTGCCTTTCTCGAACTCAAAGTCGTTTCTCGTATCGAGCATCACGATGTCTTCACCCGCATCCAGTCGGCGTTTCAACTCAGCCACTTGCATGAACGGCGCAGGCGAATTGACGGGATCAACGCCCGCTTGTCGAAACGTCACGATCTCGCGCTTCAGCTTGATTTTGATGCGCTGGAATGGCACCTCATCGCTCCAGCTTTCCTTGATGTCGAGATTGGCAAAGCGCGGGTCGCCGTTCACCATCGCGAGGAAGCTGCGCACGGTCGTCTCAGCGCTGGCGAGGAACATGTTGATGCCTTCAGGCGCGATCAATAGGGTGCCTTTTAGCCCAATTGCTTCTGCTTTGGGCAGCCAATCGGCTTTGAGCGCAACGGGATCGTCGACGGCGACGAATCGATACGTCGCAATATTCAAAATTCGGGACATGGCAGCATTTTAAGCGGGCTGCATTAATCGGCGGCTAGGCGATAATCCGCGTCCGATATGAGCTATTGTGGTTGATGGCGTAGCCATTTTTTAAGCAGGGGAGATTCCATGAACGGACACTGGGTTGATATTCAGGCACACGATGGCGGCAGCTTCGGCGCGTACGTTTCGACTCCGCCAAAGGCGGCTATGGAGCCCAAATGGCAGGGCCCCGGCATCGTGCTCATTCAGGAAATCTGGGGTGTCAATCAGCACATCCGCGATGTGGCTGACTCATACGCAATAGACGGTTTCACCGTGTTCGCACCGGACATTTTTTGGCGGCAACAGCCACGCGTGGATCTGGGTTACAACGACGTTGATAACCCGAAGGCCTTCGCCTTCATGGGCGCACTGGATCGCCCGAATACCGCGCTTGATCTGGCGGGCACTGCGGCGGCGCTACGCGCGCATCCTGCCGTGAATGGCAAGATTGCGAGTGTTGGGTATTGTATGGGCGGCGCGCTGTCGTTCGTGTGCGCTGCGAGCAGCATTGTTGATGCTGCGGTGTGCTATTACGGCGGCGGCATCCACACGATGCTTGATCGTGTGCCCAATATCAAGGTGCCAATGCTGCTGCACTTCGCCGAAAACGATGGCCACATCCCGATGAGTGCGGTTGCGTCGGTGCAAGCCGCGTTCAAGGGGCGTGATGAAGTTCGCATTGACGTATATCCAAGCGTCGACCATGGCTTCAACTGCTGGGGGCGCGCCATGTACAACCAGAAGGCGGCTGCTCTGGCGCGTGGCCGAACGCTCGCGTTTCTGGCGAAAACGATTGCCTGATGACGCCGCGGCCGATGCGGCCATTTCATTAAACTAAAAACGATAATAATTTTTCACGGTGGAGAACCCCATGACCTACGCGGCCGTTACTGGTTGGGGCAAATGTATGCCCCCCGCAGTGTTGTCCAACGCTGATCTCGCTACGTTTTTAGAGACCGACGACGAGTGGATTGTCTCGCGCACCGGCATGAAAGAACGCCGCATCTCGCATGTACACGCGGTCGAGCTCGCCTACGTTGCGTCAATGCATGCGCTAGCTTGTGCCGGGCTCAAAGCGACTGACATTGACCTGATCGTTTACGGCTCGTGCAGCTTTGATGAGATGGTGCCCAACACGGCGTCCGGCTTGCAGTACAAGCTCGGTGCGAGCAATGCAGCGTCAATGGACGTCAACACTGCCTGCACGAGCTTTCTCTATAGCTGGTCCACCGCGAATGCGATGATTCGCACCGGCGTCGTCAAGCGTGCACTGGTGGTCGGTGTCGAGATCATTTCGCGCTACATGGACTGGGAAAATCGCGGCGTCGCCGTGCTTTTTGGCGACGGCTGCGCGGCCATTGTGATCGAAGCGACCGAAGAAAGGACGGGGCTTCTTGCTGAGTCGCTGGGCTGCATCGCCGACGCGCGCGGCATTTTGCGTATCGGCGGTTATGGTGCGACCTATGCAAATTCGAACGTAGCATTTGGCGATATGTCGTGGGTGTTTGACGGCCCGCAGATTTTCAAAAAGGCGGTGCACGGTATGGCGCATGCCAGCGCAAAGGCGCTCGAAAAGGCGGGCGTGACGGCCGATCAGGTTGATCTGGTAGTCCCGCATCAGGCCAATTCGCGCATTATTGAAGCGGTCGCGAAATACGCCAGTATTCCGATGAGTAAAGTGCAGCTCACTGTGCAAAAGTACGGCAACATGAGTGCAGCCACCGTGCCCGTCGCGCTGGTCGAAGCTCTGGAAGAGCGGCGCATCCAGCCGCATGCCAAACTCCTGATGCCTGCATTTGGTGCCGGCCTTACAGTGTGCTCACACTACGCCGAATGGGGCACGCGTACCACGCCCAAAGACGTGTCGAATGTTGAGCTTGCGCCGTGCGACAAAACCGCGCTGCAACTGGTCAACGAAATCCGCGTTACCAAAGACATTCGGGGTCGCAGCGCCGCCGGACTAGCGGCAGCCTACTGCGTCGATCAGAAACCGTACGGCACGCAGTAATCTCTTTACGCGGTACAGCTTTTCCATAAAACGTAACATTAACGGGGGCTAAAGCGCGATTTTTACTTAAGTCGGGTTACCCATAAAACGAGCGGCGGCCCTTGCTCAGACTTCATTTGACGAATAAGTTGCTCTCGGGCGTTTGACTCCAGTTTTGGCGGACGCCTTTAATTGAGCCTACCGGCTTAATTCTTGTCCTTACGGGTGTCAAAGACATCAATCATCATTCGGACATACACGATTAAAAATGGTGTCACTGAGGCTGCCTTTGCTAAGGTCGCTCCACTTGCCAGTCATGCCATCCTGTCCCGGTAAAGTCAAATTTTCTCCTTGAGCCCACGGTTCAGAGAAATTGCTTTCTTCAAGAACCCGGACACGGCGATCCTTACAGTCATATTCAACATAGCTTTTGACGGACGAGACTTTGCTAGAAGCGCCCTTTGCCAAGTTACTAATTTCCCAAACCCTTCGCATCGTGTTCATCGGACCCGTCTGGCGAATTGCTTTCACGTCAATGAATTTTTCAGATGCAGTTTCGGCGGCCACACTAATCTTCACCCAGTCGGCTGAAACGGTTGCGCTGACGAATACTAGAAGTAACGGAAACAGTTTTTTCATGTGGGCCTAAAAAATATGAACCCGTCGGATGTTCATCCAAGCTCGGTGGGATTTTTCTCCCCAACCTGCATCAATTTATTTCAGAGACAGCACATATTTGGCCAGGGTAAGGGCGTCTGCTTCCGACAACTGCGGTTGTGGTGGCATCACGTCTTCACCCCAAGCACCAGAACCACCCTCCTTTATTTTTAGGGCTAATTTTTCGGCAGCCTTGCTGTCGTTGACATATTTAGATGCCACTTCATTCAATTTCGGACCGTACTTTCTTTTGTCAAGATAGTGGCAGGCAAGGCAATTACTTTTCACCAGTAAATCATAATCAGCATAGGCAAAACTCGCAGTGCCAGACAGGCACGAAACTATCAGAGCGCTGACTAATTTTCTCATTGACACAACCTCAAACGTCTTCTAAAAAAAGAGAAAAAAATGCGCTGCCGCATTGAGTAGCGGGCAGCGCATTTCAGTCGGGGAGTTATTCAGGTTTCACGCGAATAATGACGCCTTGATCCTCAAGCGCCACATACATATTGCCATCGGGCCCCTGTGACACGGCACGAAAGCGCCCCGTCACCGTGGGCCACGAGGCCTGAACAGCCGTCGAGGTTAATCCATCAGCACTGATCTTGAGCACATCGAGCCGGTTGCCCACGGGCGTGCCATGGATGCCGATGCCGGTGTAGCCAACCACCATCTGGCCATCCCAGTCTTTCCATTGCTTGCCCGAGAGGAATGTGTTGCAGAACATGCCTTGTGACAACCCGTTATTGTTCCACGCTGGCTTCATGGCGTTGGGGTAGGTTTTAAGATCTGTCATAGGCATGAATGCTGCGCGCTCTTTAGGGTCCATAGCACCCATCTGGTTGGGTGAATAGCCGCAGTAGTCGTCTGGGCAGTCCTTGCGGTCGGCCATGTTGGGGCGAGGATCCCAACCACCATTGCCGCCATTGGTTAGCGCGGTCACTTCATCCGAATGCCAGGGGCCATTCTCAGCGATGAATGGGCGGCCATCGCCAGGACGGAAGGCGATGCCTTGTGGATTGCGGAGTCCGTAGGCGTAGACACGGGGATCAAAGCCCGCTGGCGGATTGTTACCAGGCGCGGCTTTGCCGTCTCGATCAATACGCAGCACTTTTCCGCAGATCAGCGTAGGGCTCTGTGGGCAAATGCCTTTGTGATTGTCACCCGTAGTCACGTAGATATAACCATCCAGTGGGCTGAAGCGAACACGCCCGCCGTTGTGCGCGCCGGGTCCACCAAACGGATGTTTGGTTGCTACGGGTTTGTAGTTGACATCGGGGACGATATCCGTCCGCTCAGACACACTGGTGAACGCCGTATCCACCTTCATGCGCATGAGGCGATTGCCCAATTTGGCGTTGAGCTTGGAACTTGAATAAACGTAGATCAGGCGGTTTTTATCGAAGTCTGGATCAACTTCAACGCCCATCATGCCCGCCTGGCCGTCGCAGAAAAGGTCCGCGCTGGACGACGCATAGCCAGCTACGCCACCGATCGCGTGCAGCTTGTTGATCGTGCCTGAGGGCATTCGAACAGACAAGCCTTTGCACTTCTCAGTGAAGAACATGGTTCCGTCTTTCAAAAAAGCCATGTCCCACGGCAACTCAAGCTTGCCAACCACAACGTCCGTAGTAAGGACAGGGGCTGCTGCGAACAGACTGCCAGACGCCGCCACACTCGCGGCAACCAATCCGGCTTTCACTATCGTGCTAGTTTTCATTATTTCTCCTTGGAGTTTTTTGGGCAAGCCAGCCATGGTGCTTCACAACTTGTCGTGCCGTACAGAAAATTTTTTACCGTTTTCAAGATTCCGAAGTTGTTAAACATTCTCCAGTTTTTAAAGACTTCAGAGAAAATCTACGTCCCAAACAACTGCGTAACCCATGTGATTTGTAGCAGAAGTTAGGACAATGGAATCTCCCGAGATTCAGTTTTAGGTTGAATGGTGCTGTCTCACCGATTCAAATCAGTTGAACGCTGGCATGTAGCCATCCCACAACTGCGTCAGCCCAGCCATTCGCTGTATGGGCGTGACTAGCATGCACGCAATTGCTCGATTGGCGACCGCTTTTGGTGCGTCTAACGAGCCGTCCCGGGGTACACATCGCGGTCACGTCGTCCGCCTCTCAGTATTGACGCGTTCGATGCGAGATCAATAGGGGACAAGATCACATCGTCGTCGTGGCTGAAATGCGAACTACTTGGCCCAACTTTGTGCACCCGAGCGCACCGTACTCCCGCCGCAGGAAATCGCTTCCCAGCAGTCACGCACCTCAGCCCGACGTTTTCCAAATGAATGAAGCCGTTTCTGCCAACGTTCGCCAACGCACAGACGCGGTGCGGGTGGCCGCTTAAAAAGCAGTTTGTATGCAACCAGCGCTCGTTGGTTGCTAAGCAAAAACATTCAACCTCACGAAAGCTTTTCTGAAGTCGAAACACGCAATGCGCCTCGTCGCGCTAGCGTCCTCGGCATCGTCACGCTCCCGACGGCGCTAGCTCAGGAAAGCAGCAGTTACTTCTACGTCGGCGGCGGCTTTGGTCAAGGGCGAGCCGAAACCAATGATGACCGCATTACTCGCCCGCTGTTTGGCACGGGCATAACCGCTACCAACATCACCCGTGATAACCATGACACCGCCTACAAGCTGTTCGGTGGCTATCAGTTCAATCGAAATTTCGGGCTCGAAGGGGGCGACTTCAACCTCGGCAAGTTCGGCTACTCAGCCAAAACCGGGCCGCTCGGCACCTTTAACGGACAGGTCAAGATTCAGGGCTTTAACCTCAATTTGGTGGGCACGCTGCCCGTGACCGAGCGCTTTTCCGTGTTTGCCCGCGCGGGTGTCCAGGCCACCAAAACAGGTGACACCTATAGCGGCAGCACGCCCATCAGTGGTTTTAATCCGAGCCCAAGCAAACGTGAAGTCAACTACAAACCGGGCGACTGTCGCGGAAACAAGCGAACAAAAGCGTTGGTAGCCTGCTTGCAACCTGATCGTAGAGTTGACGTCGAGGTGACCGCGACGAAGTAGAGCGAGCGCGTCCAACCCTTCGACACGGCCTTTAGTCCTAAGCCCATCGAAGGGAAAGGGCGAAGGCTCTAAGTCGACGGGCCTTGAGAATAGTCACCGTTGCCGACTGGCGACGGTGCACGCGCTAATATTTGTTTCATTGCTTCGCATCAATCTCACCAATTAGCGCGGGCTCATCTGTGGCGGTATCGGTTCCCCGCTATGGCGCTACTCCATGTCTGGCTTGAATCTGTTCTCGTCGGCGAATCGGCGGAACCCTATGCCGTCCAGCGCCGTTGCCATAATCTTCATTACCCCAGACTCAACGTCAACTTCATCTGTTCCTGATAGTCCGTAAGGCCGTAGCTGCCGCAGAAATCCTTGCCCGACCGCGATAGCAACCAGTGACATTTGACGCATCGAACCACAAGCGTAAGCGTGGTCTGTTCCCTCAGGTTCGGCTGCTTTTGTTCGTTCCGATCCCACCTACGCAGGTAGGTAGTCGGAGCGGGGGAGGCTGTTACATTCAAACCGTAGTGATTTGGTCGCGTCGTGAAACTTCCGCGGGCCGCATCAGTTAGCTTCGTGCTACGGGTCGTGGTTAACTCTCAGGAGAATTTTCATGAAAAGCATCCTTTCGATCGTCGCCAGCGTTTCGCTGCTGACAGCGTTTGCAAACAGCAGTCTGGCACAACAAAGCGCGGCACCGTGGCCGTCCAAGCCAATCACGATTGTCATGGGCTACCCGCCAGGAACCATTCTGGACATTTACACGCGTAAATTTTTCGCGCCGCGATTGAGCGAGGCGCTTAAGCAGCCAGTGCTGGTGGATAACCGCGCAGGTGCTACAGGGCAAATTGCCG
The DNA here is from genome assembly GCA_043757535.1 of Burkholderiales bacterium. GTDB lineage: Bacteria > Pseudomonadota > Gammaproteobacteria > Burkholderiales > Casimicrobiaceae > Casimicrobium. The sequence goes on along the minus strand of JAYVPF010000135.1, from coordinate 14,158 downwards.
CTAGTTATGTAGCTGCCGCTGCTGCGGATGGCCACATTCTGTTATTTGGGACGGCGAACGAATTCGCTATCCAACCCGCCTTAGGTGCAAAGACCGCGTATGACATCACCCGTGATTTCAGACCTGTTGCCCGCGCAACTGCCGGGCCGACCTTGCTTTGGGTCTCGGGTGACAGCAAGGTAGCCAATTTGGCAGACTTGATAACACTTGCAAAAACTCGCAACGCGCCAGTAACGTGCGGCAATACCGGTGTTGGCTCATACGGCCACCTCGTTTGCGAGTATCTGGGCAAACAACTGAACATAAACATTTTGAGTATCCCGTACCGTGGCTCGACTCAGGCGCTTACGGCCATCGTTGGCGGAACACTGGACATGGCCACGGCTTTTGCGCCGGAAGCGATGTCTCTCGCCGACGGCAACAGAATTGTGCCAATTGCCACTTCCAGCCGCGCGCTTTCAAGGTTTCCAGATGCAAAACCATTTAAAGACCAGGGCATGGACAGCGTTGAACTGGATTCTTGGTCGATGTTTTTTGCGCCTGCGGCTACCCCGCTCGCTGTGGTCGAGCGACTGAACAAAGAGCTCAATGCCGTGGCGCAGTCAGAAGAATGGCGGCTGTACTTGGCCAATATTAGCGGCAACACACCCGTCGCGCCACTGTCTGTCACTGACAACGAAAACTTTGTGCGTGACCAAGCGGCACTGTGGAAACGGATTGTGCAAAAGACTGGCGTGAAGCTGGACTAGCTGCGGAATGGGTTGGCAGGAGGTTAGTTTGAGCTTGAGGCGGTGATCGCGCCACCCCTGGCGTTTCTGTTGAAGGCAGCGACCGAACTCGATGGCGGTGACACACAGCGCGAGCCATGCGGTGCCGGACGCAGAGCCTGCGATCACGTCACTGACAAAATGCACCCGCAGGAACATGCGGCTTCCGCCCACGGTAAACGCGACTGTCGTCGCCAGCATCAGCGCTGGTAGGTGCCAGCGAAACGGCAACAGGCGCAGCGCCAGATAGGCCAGCATGCCGTAGGCGACGACCGATCCGGAGCTGTGGCCGCTCGGAAAACTGAAGCCGTCCGCAAGCGTCAACCCGTCGAGTCCGAGCGGACGCACGCGCTCAAAAACATTTTTAAGCGACGTGTTCACCACCCCGTTGCCGGCCACCGCCACGACCCAGCCTGGCGTGAGCCACCATTGGACCAGCAACGCGAGTGCAGTGGCCACCACGATGTACAGCACGACGACCGTCGCGGTGTCGCCGAAATGATTCAACACTGCGAACGTTTGAACGATCGGCGTCGCGACGCTTTCGCGCAACGCTTCGGTGAATGCGCGGTCCGTCTGGCTGAGCGTTTCCTGTGCTCCGAGTTCGCCCGCGATCTCGACGAAGACGAAGCTCCCAAGCAGTATGACCATCAGCCCGACCGCAAAGCGCAGTTTGAAGAAGCGCATCGGCAACTGCGCAAAGCGAAAATCGGGGCCGTTGTATCGCCGCACAGTCCACCCGCCTGCGTAGGTCGTTAACAACGTCACTGCGAGCAGCGCCGAGAACAGTGATAGCGCATGCAGACCGACCCATCGGGCCCACAGCTCAAGCATTTGCGGGTCAGGCTTCAATGGTCTGGCGCACCGCTTTTACTTTTATTTCGGTGACCGCCGAGCGAACGAATTCGTCGACCGCAGCGGCGTAATCCCATTGCTCGATGACGCTAAAACGCTACCTTCACTTTGCGCCCATGCCGCCCCGCTCTGGGGGTGACGATCATGCGGTGAAGCTTAAAGCTCTCCACCGTATCGGCCTCACCCAGGCTGCCAAAGGCGCCGCGAAACAGCAGCCCGAGCATCGCCAGTGAGCTAATCGGCCGCAGCATGACCGCCGCGATAAAGCCCTCATCCAGTGCTTCTGCTTCTTGCAGACCGACCCGCTCCAGTTGCAGCCGGTTATTGCCAACAAACAGTGTCGGCGTTTTCACTTCGCGCACACCGGTGCTGCGCTCGATTCGAAGTTGCAGTTGCCGATGCCGGGCTAACAAAGTGGCCAGCGCGGCAGCGAACGCCACAAGCCGACTGCGACCGAAGCGCGCCTTGTAGGCTTCGCGATCCTGCAACAGGTCGGGGTAGAGCCCAACGCTGGCATTGACCAAAAATACCTGATCGTTGATCAAGCCGACTTGCACTGGCGGCGGCGATGAATTCAGCAACGTCTGCACGGCGGCGGCGGGGTTTCTGGAAATGCCGTGCGTTCTGGCGAAGTAGTTAAAAGTTCCTTGCGGCACCACGCCCAGCGGACAGTTCTCTATGTACGCGGTGTGCGCGACGGTGTTGATAGTGCCATCGCCGCCGACGGCGACGACGGCACTGCCTCGGGCAATGGCCGTAGTAGGTGTGAATGTCCTGAGCCCATGCCCGATCAGACCTATCAGGCCAGTTATCCTTGTCAAATCCCGGCGCGTTTTCGAGACGATCTTGGTCAACATTCAACACAAAGCGCTGAAGGGCACCGCAAAAAGTTTGTCACCCATGCCGAGGAAGCAACCGTACGACAACACGGCGTGGCTGACGCGACCCGTGTTCATGTCGAGCATGAATTCTTTGATATCGCCGAGATCCTCATTCTTCTGGTTGTACACATCGTTGCCGTTGAGCGTATCAGCGCGCATCAGGCGAGAACCCAGCCCCTGATGTCCATCCGCCGCAGGCGAGCCGTTAGTGCCGATTTTGTACATGCCGTAAGTGTCGCTTTGTTCGTAGTTCGTGTGAGATTCCATCCAGTGGCGGAGACAGTCGACGTGCAAAAGTAAGCAATGCGACTGACCCGGAGGTCAACGCAACGAGCGCAGGTAGTCTTCGCACGAAATGAAGTCTGTGCGACATCGCACGGAGCTGCATCTCGTTCGCGACGGATCACGCAGAACTCGGTGGCTGTGCGTGAGAAGATGCATTGGCAGCTCGCGGCCAGCACGTTCGATGCACGCTATTGCAACGGCAAGCGTCTGCTACCAGTTTTGACGCACGCCATGTGTTCAGTGTGCCGACGCGATGCATGGTCCTAATTTCTCAGGCAGAGGCGGCGCTGATGAGCACAAGGCTGCCATCGTTTTTGATTGCGTTCAGCGCTTTCCTCGACAGTCACGGATCGATCATCCACCACCACGGCAGGGCGTGGGTGGCCAGCAGTAGTTTCATCTGCGATTCTTATTCCGGCAGTTTCATCCGCGCGCTACACGCGACAGGTTAGCGATGATTTTGCGTATCAGCTACATAGCAGAAACCATTACTGCACAAGGGCTTGACTGTTGTTTTATCTATAAGTCGACTTTTGCCTAAAATGGCGTCTAGCCCCTGTGAAATGGTCATTGCGGCGTATAGCTGCTTTTCAGCTTGGTCGAAAAATACCCCTTAGTTCTGAATTTGGGTCTGCTCCTGAGGCTCCCGCAGGCTGTAACTTGCGCCCATTCCTTCGGCGGCGACAGGGCACCTCTAATAATTCATGTGTGGGGCGCATTGTGTCGTCGCGCGGCGCTCGCAATCCTCGTGTAGCAGGGCGTTCATTGCGGTTGCTGCGCGCCGGGCTGCTAACACTGCATCCCCAAAAAATGAATTATTAGAGGTGCGCTATGGTCAACCATCGCATTCGACATTCATTCCAGACTGGACGCGTCCGACAAAAAAAACTCTGGCACGCCACGTTCACCGCTATCGACGAAAGCGAAACTCACCCATCGGATTGGCGCGGTGGAATGCGGCCATCTGATTCCAGTTGTCGGCGAGTCCAACATTGCCCAGCTTGTCGAGTGGTGCCGCGACGATTAGCTGCTCCGTGTCCCATGTGTCGCCGGGGCTCCATACCGGTTTGCGCACATCCATCGACGAGTCAAACCCTTTCCAGGCGGGCAAGTGATTTCCCGCTGTGCCGGTGACTTCTCCATGCTGCCACGGCCTGTAGCCGGGCGGGTAACCGACGCGCTCAAACGCGGTGTTCCAGAACTTGCCGACCTGCGCATTGTCACCGCCGGAATACGGAATGTTCTTCGGGCCGACATTCATGCCAGGTGGGCCAAACACACCTGATCGCAACTGCCTCTGCACCAGCACCACATCGAGATCCGACACATAGGCTGCACCCTTGGCGTCACACAAGATCAGAAAGCCATCCGTCTCCACCAGATAGTGTTCAGACGCTGCGGCCGCGTCGGTGATTTCAAACAGCGTTTTATGCGAACCCAAACCGATGCCATAGACCGCATCCACCTTGCCACCTCCCCGCGTGATCCAACCCGGATTGAAGCCCGCTGGCGGCTTCACGCTGCGCAGCCCGAGCTTCATTCCCACCGTCTTGCGATACCCCACTAACCCTTTCAGATAGCCGCCCACCTTCAGCGATTTCGCCTTGATCCATAGCGGCTTTGACAACGTGCGCACACCCGCCCGTGCGGCCCACGTGAGCCACTCCACCCGCTCGGGGTTGCAGGCCCGGATCACAATGTAATAGCCCTGTTTGGCAAACTGGCCCAGCACATCAATTTCGGCCGGCAGAAAGCCCACCGCCGCCCAATCTCTCGGGTTGAGCCGACGAATCCAGCCCTCGTTGCGCAGCGCCGAAGCCGCTGCCTTGATCGGCTTGAGCACGCCGGCCAACCCGGCCTCTGCGACCAGTCGTCCGCGCTGAACCGCAATCTTCGACTTTGCGAGCCAGTCATTGAGAATCTTGATTTCGGAGAGCACCGCGTCGAGCCGCATCGCGATGCGCGTGTTGCGTGCGGCCTGCGCAACCTTGCCGAGCAGCGGCACAGCGGCGAGCAAATTAAGCGCGCAACCCAAATAGTCACCGCGCGTCGACGCTTCCACCGCGCCAACCAGCGACAGCCCGCCGGTGGGATCAATCATTGCAGCGATGTTGATGCCCAGGCTCAAGGCGAGCGTTTTCATCTCGGCGTTGCGCTCTTCGCAATACTGGCGCACCCACGACATCAGCGCACCGGTTGCCACCGGAAACCAGTGTCCGCGAAGTGCCATCGCCGCACTCGGACCGCTGTCAAAACCGAGCGCTTTGGCCCAACCAGGGCCGACCTGAAACTGATTCTGAAACAATTGCGGCTGCATCACGATACTGGGCGGAAACGACAGGTTCGACAGCTTGAACACGGCGTCTGAGCCGCCCGCGCGATAGAACTCCCACTGCGTCATCATCGTCATCGGCTGGCCCCAGGTCCCGCCCTTGCCCGCAAATTTTTCGAAATTCATGCCAGCGTCTTCGCCGACCAGCTTCCATTGCCGGTCGCTGGTAATCAGCAGCGTTGCCTTGCGCCCCTGGAGCTGGATGTCTGCATAAAAATGATCTGCCATGATGTGTCCCTCCGGGCTGTCCCGCGCGGTAAATTAGCGCGGCGATCCACGCGCTTTGGCGTGGTAACTGGGTAGACGTAGAGATTACGCGCCGAAATGCGCTTCGACACTGTTGGGAGCGTTACAAGACGTTACACAACGGCTTGCTGCTGCTACGGGGACGACAGTTGAAGCACACGCCACACCACGACTGAGCCATCGAGCGCATGCCCCCTAAAGGGCACCTCTAATAATTCATTTTTGGGGATGCAGTGTCAGGAGCCCGGCGCGCAGCAACCAGAGCGTACGCCCTGGTACGTGAGCTCATTTGCCAAAAGCGCGAGCACCGTGCGACGACACAATGCCCCGCACAAATGAATTATTAGAGGTGCCCAATGTCGACGACTTACGCCTGACGTTGGCCTCGACCGTCGCCGGGGCGAAGCACTAACAGAGGTGCCCCAATGACTTCTGCCGTTGGCCCGACTACGGCCGTGGCACCAAAGCCAGCACGACGGTTAAGCTCACCAGCGCGACCAGGCTTGAAAGGGCGGTCGCTGCGGTGACGAGGCTTTCGTTTGCGTTGTAGCGTTGCGCAAACAGGAACACGTTGGCACCCATCGGCAGCGCGGCGCAGGTGACGGCCACCGCGATGGCGAGCGACGAAAGGCCCAGGCCCCAGGTCACGGCGAATATCAGCAACGGGTGCAGCAAGTTTTTTGCGAGAGTCAAGGCCAGAGCACCGCTCCAGTGGTCGGACAATTTCATGTTGGAGAGTTGCGCGCCCATGAGCACCAGCATCATCGGGCCAGCGGCAGACGCGAGAAAGCCGAGCGGCTGATCGGCCCACAGGGGTAACGGCCAGCCAGCGAAACTCCATGCCAAACCGATGAGGATGGGCAGGATCACCGGATGAATGACGGACGCTTTGACAACGTGAAAAAGGCTCTTCGTAAGGCCCGCGTTCTCTGCTGCGCCGTCGGCGCGGGCGCGTGACACTTCGACCCAAATGGTCGCGGCGGTTAACAGAATCAGGGAATGCAGCGCGATGATTGATAAGTGCAGTTTCAGACCGGCGTCACCGAACGCGAGCTTTTGAATCGGGATGCCAAGCTGCACAGTGTTCGAGAACACGGCCCCGAGTCCGAGCACGACTGCGCCATCGATGGTTTGCCCATGACGATGACGGTAATACAGCAACACTACGCCAAACCATGCCAGTGTCGCGCTAAAGTACGCGGCTAGCAACGTGAGATCGGAGCCCGCAAAACTCGATGTCGCCATCGAGCGAAACAAGAGGCACGGCAGGAAGAGGTTGAACACCAGTTCCGACAGGGCTTTAACGCCTGCGCCATCGAGTATTTTGCGACCGGCGTAATAGCCTGCGCCAACAATAATCGCGGCAGGGAGGATCACCGAAACGGTGGCGAACACGCGTTTAAACCCCGGTGTCGTCGCGCGGTGGGCTCACCAGCAGTTTGTCGACACGCTTGCCGTCCATGTCGAGAACTTCCATGGTGTATTCGGCATGCGAAACGCGATCCGCGACGGCGGCGATGCGACCGAGTTCGGCCATGACAAAGCCGCCGAGGGTTCGATAATCACCGCCATCTTCGCCAGGGAATTTGGGGGCCTCGGGGAATACTTCGCGAAACCGGTCAAGCGTCGTCGCGCCGTCGATCAACCAGGTTCCATCGACGCGTTTTACGGCGTCCGAATTCGCGGCTTCACCTTCATCACCGAGATCGCCGACTATGGCCTCCAGCAGATCGGTGAGCGTGATCAGACCCAGCACTTCGCCGTGCTCATCCACAACAAACGCCATCGAGTCGTGCGTGCGTTTGAACGTCTCCAGCACCTCTAAAACCGTGACTGTCGTGGGCACGAACATTGGATCCTTGCGCACGCGCTCGGGCATCAGCTTGCCACTCTTCAGGTAGTGCGCCAGCAAGTCGCCAGAATCGATCACGCCGATGACATTCGACACGTCACCCTTCACCACCGGATAGCGCGTGAAATCGCTGAGCTTCAACAGCTCCATGGTGACACTCGGATCAGTTTCGGTGTCGATGACCACCATGTCAGCGCGCGGCGTCATGATGCGATCAACCGTGTAATCGTCGAGATTGAACACGCGGGAAACGATGTGGCTTTCGCCGTGCTCGAATACGCCAGCGCTCGCGCCCTGACGCATGAGGCCCTTGATCTCTTCCTCGGTGATTGGCGGTTCGTTTTGGCCGTTGCGTCCGAACGGCCTAACCAGTGCGTCGGTGGTCCACGCCAGCATGCGCACGAGCGGTTTCGCGGCGCTTGCGAGCCACTGCATCGGGCGTGCTGCGATTCGGGCGATGGTCTCGGGATAGAGCAAGCCGATGCGCTTGGGCACCAGTTCACCGAAGATGAGCGATACGATACCGATGGAGGCGATCACCACAGCCGTGGCGGCTTGTTTGCCATACGCTGCGCCCCATGACCATTGGCTAAACCAGTGCTCCAGCGACGTGGTGAATGCACTCTCACCAAACGCACCCATCGCCAGCGTGACCAGTGTGATCCCGGTTTGTACGGTGGAGAGCAGGCGCGTGGGCTCGGAGGCCAGCATCAGCGCGGCTTGGGCGCCCTTGTCGCCCTGAATGGCGAACTGTTCAAGGCGAATCTTGCGGGCCGACACGAGCGCGATTTCGCTCATGGCAAACAGGCCATTCAGAAGAATGAGCCCAATCAGTAAAAGGACGTCCAAGTAGGGGGTCGATGGTCGCTGTGGCGCATCGGTGAGCTTAGCAAACGCTACTATACCCGACGGTTTCTCTACGTCCCCGCCAAACTATGTCAGTTCTGCAATTAAAGACCAAACTCCCTCGCGTCGGCACCACCGTGTTTTCGGTGATGTCGGCGTTAGCTACCCAGCATAACGCGATCAATCTTGGACAGGGATTCCCGGATTTCGAGTGCGACCCCGCCTTGATTGACGCAGTGTCTGATGCGATGCGACAGGGGCACAACCAGTATCCGCTGATGACCGGCGTGCCGCTGCTGCGTGAGCGCGTAGCGAAAAAAATGGAGGCGATGCACGGGGTGCGCTACGACGCGCTGACCGAAGTGACGATCACTTCCGGCGCAACGCAAGGCATTTTGTCGGCGATTCTGGCGGTTGTGCGCTCGGGTGACGAGGTGATCGTGCTGGAGCCCTGCTACGACAGCTACCGCCCGAATATTGAGCTGGCGGGCGGCGCGCCAGTGCCAGTGCGTTTGCGGGAAGGGAGCTTTGATGTGGATTGGGACGCGCTCTCAGTTGCAATCACCGCCCGGACACGCGCCATCATCGTCAATAGCCCGCACAACCCGAGTGGCCGCGTATGGACAGCGGCAGATTGGGATCGACTGGCGGAGTTGATGGGTGGTCGCGAGATCTGGGTGTTTTCCGACGAGGTGTACGAGCACATGGTGTTCGACCGGCAGGATCACGTCAGCGCGGCGCGGCATCCGCTGATTCGCGACCGCGCCTTCGTGATTTCTTCCTTCGGCAAAACGTTTCATGTCACAGGCTGGAAGATTGGCACGGTCTGCGCGCCAGCTCCGTTGACGACCGAGTTTCGCAAAGTGCATCAGTACACCGTGTTCACAGCCAATAGCGCCATGCAGCATGGTATCGCGACGTACCTCGGCGACCCTGCCCCCTACATGAACTTGCCCGCGTTTTATCAGGCCAAACGGGATCGCTTTGCAGCCGGACTCGCAGGGACGCCGCTTCGACTGCTTCCCTGCGAGGGAAGTTACTTCCAGTGCGTGAGCTATGCCGATGTGCCCGTGCTGCGCGATTTAAGCGAGCGCGAATGTTGTGAATGGCTAACGCGCAAGATCGGCGTGACACCGATCCCGGTTTCAGCCTTTTACTCAGCGCCTGCCGAGCAGAAAACCATTCGTTTTTGCTTTGCTAAACGGGACGCTACGCTCGATGCGGCCCTCTCGCGACTGGCTCGATTACGTTAGGGCCGGGGCCGTCGCCCAAAGCTGGCTGACGGGGCGACACGATACACTCGCTCTTTCACTACTTCGCAGATGGTTTAGTAAAGCAATGAGAGCGCAGGGCGTACTTCAAATTTATTCTGGCCGTTTGGCTTTCATCGCATGTGGCGCTGCGGTTATGCTGCTGCTCGCGGGCTGTGGCGGTAGTTCAAGCTCGACAACGGCGGCTACGACAACGACGCTCGCGGCTGGCCCGACCACGTTTTCCGCGTTTGGCAATGCTTTGAATATTGTCACCATCACTGGCGGTACCGGACCGTACATTGTGCGCTCCAGCGATAGCGCGACGATCAGTGTTCCGGCCACAGTCACCGGTGCCAGCCTGCCGATCACGCCGAAAAACGTATTGGCCAACACGGTTGTTACGCTCACCATTACCGACATGGTAGGGGCGACGTCAACGGTCACCGTCACCGTCGTCCCGGCAACAATCACGACGCCGCTAATTGCGATCACATCTGCGGCGGGCTCGCTCTGTGCCGCAGAAAACAATACTGCGATTACGGCAGCCACCCTGTGTGCGGGTGAGACGGGCAGCGCGTCAGTCATCCTCAGGGACGCCAATGGCGCAGTGCTCGGCAATCGCGAAGTCCGCTTCGAGGTGTTGACGTTCGGCGGTACGGTTGCCGCCAAGCCGGACAGCGCCGTGTTTGCCCGTTTGACCACCGTAACCACGGACGCGACCGGCAAAGCAACTGTCGCGTTGAAGACCGACGTAGAAGCAAGCTCTGAGGCAGCGTTTTTGCGCGCAACGGATGTTGTCAGTACGCATCGCATTGACACTTGGTTCAACGTGTTGAAGCAGATCAGTGGCGTGTCTGACCTTAATCTCGTTCCTGCTACCGGTGGATTTACGGCGTACTACCCCAATGAATGCCCGCTGGTGCGCCGCGAATACGGTATTAACGGCGGCAAAGCACCTTATGCGGTTACCTTGCCCGCAGCCAATACGCTCGTGCTGAACGATGGCACCACCGCAGCCGCGCCGGGCGCAGGCATTACGGTTGCCAGGGCTGGGGCGAGGTTTACCGTGCAAAGCGCGGAGGCTACGACCTGCGCCACCGCAGGGAGCATTATCACAATCACTGATGCGCTGGGGGCAACGACTACCGGAACCTTCAGCATCGTCGCGGGCGCCACGACACGCCCCGCTGCCACTACGGCTCTGACGCTATCGCCGCCGAACATTTCGATGGCTGCGGATTTGGTTAGTACCTACTGCACCAGTAGCAACACGCGCTACGCGATCACGGGCGGCACCGGGCCCTATCTGGTTTCAACCTCGATTCCGCAGATCAGCGCGACGGTCAACAGCGCAAACGCGGTGGATGTGAGCTTCATCTCCGATAGTAAATGGAAGATGCTTAAAGGGCAGGTTGCGACTCTGCTGGTGCTGGATGCGACCGGGAAGGTGGTTACCGCGACGCTGGCTTGCAACTAAGCGAGCCTTTTGAATCGGGGGAGGCAGGTTGTCAGTTGCTGAGTCCTGCGAAGGCTCACGTTAACGTAGTTCACGGTAGAGCCAAGATCGACATTCGGGTGTCGGTTTGGCGTGCCGCCAAGCGTTTTTTTTGGAATTTTTACGAAACGCGAATGTTTCGCATTGACCATTGCAAACCCAAAAAAAGCCACCGAAGTTGGGTGGCTTTTCAGGCGGACTGCGGACTGCTCGGTTCAGCCCGAGATCACCATCGTTACGCAGGCTTCTTGGCGTACGCGCTGCACCAGCCTTTAGTCGCAACTTGCTTGCCAGCGAATAGAGGGCATCCGCCCGCCGCATCGGTCGCCTTGCCTGCAAAAATGGCACAGTTTCCGCAGTTTTGCGCCTTATCGTGTTTCGGGAATTTTTTTGTATCGGCTTTGGCAGTGTCTGCGACGTAGCCCAGTGCAGCGGCGGTTGCGTCTTTTTCGTCAACCATTGCCGGTTTGGCTTGCGCGAAAAGCAGCGGGCTGGCTGCGAAAGCAGCACCTGCGGCGACAGTACGGATAACAAATACTCGACGGGTCGAATTCATGGAAGCACTCCTGATGATGGAAGGGCTCAAAACTCAGAGCCCTATTGACAATATTATCTCACGAGTTTGTCGTAGACAAAACATAGACCACGCTTGTGTTCAAGCACGTGCTCAGCGTGAGCGTGCGGCGGCAACCGCTTCCTGCTTCTCGGCTTCCATGTGCTCGCGCGCCATCGCGCGCTGATACGCGGGGCGCGTCTTCAGTCGCTCAATGTAGGCGAGGCTCGCCACGCCCACCCCTTCAAGTTTGGCCGACAACGCCCAAACCAGACAATGAAACACCACGATATCGGCCATTGAAAACGCCGCACCGGCAATGAAGGGGTGAGCGGCGAGCGCTTTTTCAATCGGTCGCAGGCTGCGCGCCAGTTGCCACACCGTCGTCGGCTCCAGCGCAGCCACCCGTTTGTCTTCGGGTAAAGCAAATCGATGCTGCGCGATAGCCCACAGATGGGGCTCCACTTCGGTCACCGCGAAATAGACCCAGCGATTGACCTCTGCGCGTGCGGCTGCATCGGTGGGAACCAGTGCAGCCTGCGGAAAAATGTCTGCGACATACTGAACAATCGCCATCGACTCGGTCAGCGTCAGCGCGCCGTCCTGAAACGCCGGAATTTTGCCCAGCGCATTGACCGCTTTGTAGGCGGGCGCGTAACCCTCGCCCTTCATCATGTTGACGCGCTGATAGTCGTAGGTCGCGCCAGCTTCTTCAAGCGCCCAGACGCAGCGCAATGAGCGCGAATTTTTTGATCCGTAAAGTTTCATGCTCTCCCCCTTGTTCGTGTCCTGGGTGCTAGCTCATTGGCCACCAGTGCAGCGAGCACAATCGCGCCGCCCACCAGTGTAGAACCCGAAGGCACTTCGCTCGCGCCCAGCCATGACCAGAGCGGCCCCATGATCACCTCCAGTAACCCGAGCAACGCAAGTTCAGGCGCAGGCAAATGTGCGCTCGCACGAACCATCATGACACAGGGAATGCCGAGCTGAAAAATGCCGAGAATCGCCAGCAGCGCAACGTCTTTCATCGAAGCCGCCAACGGTAATGAAAGCGGCAATGTGACCGCGCACGAGATGAGCGCCCCAATCAACACAGCGGGAGCCAAATCAACGTGAGCGCCTGTTTTTTTCAGGGTCACAATATTGATCGCGGAGGCCACCGGCACGCCGAACGCGATGATCGTTCCCAGCCAACCGCCGCCCGCCTGATTGGCAAACATGACGATGATTCCGACGAGGGCCAGCGCAATCGCCATCCAGGTGCGATCAGGCACAAATATTTTCAGTACCACCCATGCCAGTACCGTCGCAAAGAGCGGCGACAGCGCGTTCACAATCAACGTGTTGGCGGTGGAAGTCAAGGTCAGTGCGATCATGAAACAGGTGAACATGATTGCCCACATCGCGCCCGAAATCAGGCCCGGTTTGCCACTGGCGCGCACGTAGGTCGTCGCGCCCGTGAGTCCGCGGGCGATCACAAACCCCACGATCAACGTAATCGCGCAGAAGAGGCTGCGCCAAAACGTCACCTCAAAGCTCTTCGCGCTATCAAGGTGGCGTGTGATAACCCCCGCGATGCTCCATAAAAAATTGGCGCAGATCAGTAGCAACAGCGCGCGGCGATGTTGTTGCGGCGTGGTCATAGACAACAGCCGGTAGCGTCGGCACCCGGTGCCCACCGTTCGTGCGGGTGCGGTGCACGTGGGCAGAGGCTGCCGACCCTACAGCGGATCGGTTTCATTAGTCACCTCCGGCACCGCCAGACAACACACCGCCGCGATGAACGTCAACAGCGCACAGGCAATCAGCGAACTCGCCGCGCCGTATCGCTCGATCAGCACGCCGCCCGCCCACAGTCCGGAGCCGAGCCCGATCATGAACAGCGTCATGCTCCAGGTGAAGGCTTCCGTTGAATATTCAGTCGGTGCCAGCTTGCCCAGCTGCAATGACAACGCCGTAATCATCGGCCCAATCGCGAGCCCCATGAAGGCGCAGGCCAGCGCAAATGTCCAGAACCCAATCGCCAGCGCCATCAACACCGCGCCCACCGCGATCCACAATCCCGTTGCCAGAATTTGCCGATTCAGTGGCCAGGCAAAATGCCGTGTGCCATAGGCAAAACCGGTGAACGCGGAAGGAACACTCATCGCTGCGTAAAACCAGCCCACGTTGCTCGGCGCGCCACTCTCGGTGGCGAATGCGGGCAGTGCGATCTCGTTCAAACCAATGCCAACCGCGAAGAAAAACGACAACAATAGCGCGCGCCGAACCGCAGAAACTTTGAGCGGCCCAAGCAGGTGGCGCTCAACGCCGCGCTCCACCTCGCCCCACCGCGTGAGCGCCCCCGAGCGTGTGAAATGCCACACCCCGAGCGCTACACATGCGGCCGAGCCGATCACGGCAAAGGCAGGCGTCCCCGCGATCACCGCCAGACTCACCAGCAACGGTCCGAGAATGAAAGAACACTCCATGATCACCGATTCCACCGCGAACGCAGACTGCTTCTGCGAGTCCGCCATCGCGGACTTTCGGTACATCGCGCGGATCGTCATCGACACCGGAGGAAATACCGCGCCCGCCAAAAATGCTGACGCCAACACCCACGGAAGCAACGCCCGGCTCACCACGGAGAACACCAGCAAACACAGCGCCAGCGCATGCAAAATCGCCAGCGGCATCATCACCGACTTAGGCCCGTTCTGATCGACAAAGCGCCCGATCATCGGGGCCTGAATCGCCAGCGCCAGCATGTAAGCCGCCGACACCATTCCGGCCAGAGCGAATGACTGGTAT
>JAYVPF010000134.1:0-6483 GCA_043757535.1 Burkholderiales bacterium | reverse complement strand
AGGGTGGGCACCCCGTGCCCACGCGTTTCGCAACATGACGCAATCGGTGGGCACAGGATGCCCACCCTACGGAGTAAATAATGTCAGTTACATTGACTCAAGCCGCCGCCAACCACGTTCAGAAATACATCGCCAAACGTGGCAAAGGTATTGGTATTCGTCTGGGTGTCAAAACCACGGGCTGCTCTGGCCTCGCGTACAAACTTGAGTACGCCGACGATTCGTTGCCCGAAGACATGGTGTTCGAAAGCTACGGCACCAAGGTTATGATCGATCCGAAAAGCCACACGGTGCTTGACGGCACCGAACTCGATTTTCAGCGCGAAGGCTTGAACGAAGGATTTAAGTTCAACAATCCGCGCGAAAAGGCTCGGTGCGGTTGCGGCGAGTCATTTACCGTCTAGGCGGACGTGGCTGTCGGACGGTTCTTGTAGGAGCGGCTCTGCCGCGACATGACGCTCGTCAAACGCCAGGTCGCGGCAGAGCCGCTCCGACAAAAAATATTCATTGACAGAGCCTCGTGAGTCACTTCACAACCTTCGATCTCCCCGCGACATTTGCGGTCGACATCGCGTCACTTTCTGCCCGCTATCGCGATCTGCAAGCCGTCGTTCACCCTGATCGCTTCGTCAATGCCACCGATGCTGAGAAGCGCATTGCGATGGAACGTGCCGCGCAAATCAACGAGGCATTCACGACACTGAAAGACCCGGTGCGTCGTGCGATGCATTTGCTAGCGCTCGTCAGTATCGACGGCATGGACGAAAAGAATACGTCGATGCCAGCTGATTTTTTGATGGAGCAGATTGAGTGGCGCGAGGCGCTTGCGGATGGCAAGCTCAAAGAAGACGAAGAGCGGCTGGAAGAAATGTCTACCGAGCTGACGGGCATGCTTCACTCGCTAGGCGACATATTTGCAGCGGCCTACGACGGCCAGCACTACCCGGCGGCAACAACACTCGCGCGCAAAATGCGATTCGTGCAAAAACTCATCGAAGAAGCTAAATCGTCGCTCGCTGATTTGGACATTTGATCGTGAAAGTTTTTTCGCCGCTATCGCTTGCCACCGATGACGGCATTCCCGCGAAGGCGAGAATCGAGACCGAGCGCCACAGTGAAGCTTCAAGATTACCGTATTTCTTCGATAACGTTTCTGGATTCCCGCTAACGCGAGAATGACGGCAGCTCATGGCATTTCTACAAATCTCCGAACCCGGCGAAAGCCCCGAACCGCATACGCGTCGTCTTGCGGTGGGCATTGATCTCGGCACCACAAACTCGCTCGTCGCAACGATCCGCAACGCCGTGCCTGAATGCCTGCCTGACTGCGAAGGTCATACGATGTTGCCGTCGGCTGTGCGGTATGCCGAAGGCGGCGACGTGGTGGTCGGGCATGAGGCGCTTGAGCATCGCGGCGACGACGCGCTCAATACCATCACGTCAGTCAAGCGCTTCATGGGCCGCAGCGTGGCCGATTTGCGCAGCGACACCGAAGCACGCTATAACTTTACGACGCCCAACGGCGACGGCAAAGGCGCGCTCAAAATCGTGACGCGGCAAGGCGCGTTGTCACCGATTGAAGTGTCCGCAGATATTCTGAAAACGCTTAAAGCGCGCGCCGAAGAAAGTCTGGGTGGCGAGCTGTACGGCGCGGTGATCACGGTGCCTGCGTATTTTGATGATGCGCAGCGTCAGGCGACCAAGGACGCTGCGAAGCTTGCAGGTCTCAACATCTTGCGCCTGCTGAACGAACCTACCGCGGCAGCGGTCGCCTACGGGCTAGACCAACACGCGCAGGGAACATTCCTGATTTACGACCTCGGCGGCGGCACTTTCGACGTTTCTATTTTGCGCCTGTCACGCGGCGTGTTTGAAGTCCTGGCGACGGCGGGCGACACGCATCTGGGCGGCGACGATTTTGACGCCACGCTGGCGAAGCACGCGTTCGACACCTGGGCGCTGACACGCGCACTTTCGCCGACGGGGCAGGCTAATTTGCTCGCCGCGTCTCGCGCAGCAAAAGAAACGCTGACCAACGCCGCTGTAGCGACAATTCGTGTCGACTGGGGCTGCGGCTTCGACAGCAAGGTTGATGTCACACGCGAAAAATTTGTTGAACTGACGCGTCCGTTAGTTGACCGCACGATGAGCGCCGTGAAACGCACGTTGCGCGACGCGAAACTCAAGGCGGAGGAGATTGACGGCGTCGTGCTCGTCGGCGGCGCAACGCGCATGCCGCAGGTTCGCGCTGCACTCGAAACGCATTTCGGCAAGCCGCCGCTCGCCACCATGAATCCCGATGAAGTCGTGGCGCTTGGTGCGGCGATTCAGGCGGATCAACTGGCGGGTAACACATCGGGCGAAGGTCAATCGCACTTGCTGCTCGACGTGATCCCGCTCTCGCTCGGGTTAGAGACGATGGGTGGCCTGGTCGAAAAAATCATCCCGCGCAATTCAACGATCCCGGTGGCCAAAGCCCAGGAATTCACCACGTTCAAAGACGGCCAAACCGCGATGGCGCTGCATGTGGTGCAAGGCGAGCGCGAACTCGTCGCCGATGGTCGGTCGCTCGCTCGGTTCGAATTGCGTGGCATACCGCCAATGGTCGCCGGCAGCGCGCGCATTCGCGTGACGTTTCAGGTCGATGCCGATGGTTTGCTCTCCGTGAGCGCTACCGAAACCACGAGTAACGTGCGTGCCGAAGTCACCGTGAAGCCGAGCTACGGCCTCGGTGACGGCGAAATCGCGAGTATGTTGCAGAGTGCATTTGCCAGCGCGAACACCGACATGCAGGCGCGTGCGTTGGCCGAGGCGCGCGTTGACGCGTTGGCACTAGTGACCGCCTTGTCGAACGCGCTGGTTGCTGATCGCGCGCTGCTGAACGACACCGAACACGCCGGACTTAACTCACAAATCGCGCATCTCAAATCGTTAGCGGTTGCCAGCGATCATCGCGCCATCGCGCGCGCGTCGGAAGCGTTGAATCTCGCCAGCACCGAGTTCGCTGGACGCCGCATGGATCGCGCGGTGCGCGAGGCGCTTACAGGGCGCGACATTTCGGAGCTGTCGTCTTGACCCTGAGCCGTCGAACGGGAAAGATCACGTCAGTCTGCTGTGATGTAGAGATTTGCCGTGGCGCGTGATTCCTCGCTGCGCTCAGAATGACAAGAAATTATGACCACAATAAAAATTCTCCCGCACCCCGACCTATGCCCGAACGGGGCGGAAATCAACGCTGAAAAAGGCATCTCAGTGTGTACCGCGTTGCTCAATGATCACATCGAAATCGAACACGCCTGCGACCAGTCGCTCGCCTGCACGACCTGCCATGTGATCGTGCGTGAAGGCTTCGCGTCAACGGGCGAAATGAGCGAGGACGAGGAAGATTTACTTGATCGCGCCTGGGGCTTGACCGCGGTCTCGCGGCTGTCGTGCCAGATGAAAGTGGCCGATACGCCACTGACCATCGAGTTGCCGCGATATACGATCAATCATGCGCGGGAGAATCACTAATGGCTACGCTGAAGTGGACCGACACGCTGGAAATTGCGATTCAGTTGTCGGAGGCTTATCCCGACGTCGATCCGATGCAGTTGCGCTTTACTGACCTCATGGCGAAGGTGACCGCGCTGCCTGAATTTGATGACGTTTCGGAGCGCTGCGGCGAGCGAATTCTGGAGGCGATTCAGCAGGCTTGGATCGACGAAATTGAGTAACAGCTTTGCTCAGAAAAGGCCATTGCAAAGGGGCTAGCGTGCGTTTTGTTCGATTATCGATTATTCGTCAAATCGTGCTGTAGCCCCAATCGAATGGGCATTTCATGGAAAAGTTGACGGCGTCTTGATCGAAAATAAAAAAGCCCCGTCTCTGGGGCTTTTTTAATGCGCGATTGACGCGCACTTTTGTTCGCAACGCTTTGCTTACTGTGGGTTTGACGGCGCTGAATTGCCGCCCGTTTCCACCATCTGCATTGGCTCTGCGGCGGCAGTTGCGCGCGGCGGACGTGCACGACCACGCTTGACAGGCTCATCCATCACGACCTGCAGCGGAGCACCGTTCGCTTTGGTCTCCATCATCTGCAAACCAGCGTCGGTCGGCAACGTGTAGCTGAACGCTTTCGCTGGCTCACGCTTGACCTCGGGGGCTGCTGCGGGAGCCGCAACAACAGGGGCCGTAGCGGGCGCTGGCGACGGAGCCGGTGCACCGTAGGCCGGAGCAGACGGCTGTGCAGGTGCTGACGTTTCAGGCGCGCTGAGCGCGGCAGACGATTCACCTTCGCCGTGATCACGACGGCCTTCGCCGTTTTGATCTGGTGCGGCACCACGATCAGGGCGGCCTTCACGATCGCCGCGATCACGTCGACGTGAACCGCGCTCGCTGCGCGGCGGGCGATCTGTACGCTCTTGCAGTGCCGCTACAGCGTTTGCATCACTGCCTTCAACAGCGACCGCAAGGGCTGCTGCGTCATTCAGCGGTAGTTCACCGTTGACGGGGGCGTTGTTGTCACGCGGCGCACGCTCGCTGCGCTCGCCACGTTCACGACGTGGGCCACGCTCGCTGCGATCAGCGCGCGGCTCTCTTGGCTCGCGCGGCTCGCGTTGCTCACGGGGTTCGCGCGGTTCACGTTGTGGCTTGCTCGCTTCAACGTTGGCGGCATTGCTGACGTTGGCATTGAGCATGTCAACCGCAGTTGAACTCGCAGCTTTCGGATCGCGCTGTTGACGATCGGACTGTGCCTGACTTGGCGCTTTGCGTTCGCCACGATCAATGCGGTCGTTGCGACCTCCTTTTGCCTCAGAGCCACGATCATTGCGGTCCTTGTTGCTATCGCTTCGACCGCCACGACCGCTACGGTCATTGCGGTCGCTACGATCACTGCTACCTTCGCCGCGACTGCGGCGACCGTTACGGTCACCACGGTCATTGCGATCACGGCTGCCTTCGCGCTTTGGATCTTGCTTCGACTCAGCGGCTTTGGCCGGTTGCGTCACCAGTTCAGTGGCCGTTGAACTGCCGCCGAACAGCGATTTGAAGCTCGCCCAGAAACCTGATTTTTGCGCAAGTTGCGGTGGCGTGGTGGCGGTCGGCGCGGCAGGCGCAGCAGGCGCAGCAACGGCCTTTGGCTCAACCATCGGTGCCGACTGCGCTGACGTGACGCCTTTAACGACGGCTTCAACGCGAACTTCATTCGCCTCAAGCTTTATCGCTTCAACCACATCAACTTCGGCTGGCCGCTCGACCATTT
Source organism: Burkholderiales bacterium (assembly GCA_043757535.1). Lineage (GTDB taxonomy): Bacteria > Pseudomonadota > Gammaproteobacteria > Burkholderiales > Casimicrobiaceae > Casimicrobium. The sequence continues at coordinate 1,238 of JAYVPF010000134.1, read as the reverse complement.
TGAAGCTCAGCGGCAGTGGTTCTGCATGATTCAACTCGTCATGTTTGAGGCGCTGAACGGTATAGTTCGGCGTCTCCATGTACAGATTCGGAATCAGCACCACGTTGACTTTGAGGCGCGATTCAAGCGATTGCAGATCGACGCGCTTTTCGTTCAACAGATACGTTGCGACATCGACCGGAACTTGCGCCACGACCTGCGCGCTGTTGTCCTTCATCGCTTCTTCCTGAATGATGCGCAGGATATGCAGCGCAATCGATTCGGTCGAGCGGATGTGACCGGTACCGTGGCAGCGTGGGCACGGCAGATGCGCGCTCTCGCCGAGCGAGGGCTTCAGGCGCTGGCGTGACAGCTCCATCAAACCAAAGCGGGAAATCTTGCCGAGCTGAACGCGGGCGCGATCAAGCTTCATCGAATCGCGCAGCTTGTCTTCGACTTCGCGCTGATGCTTGCTGGACTCCATGTCGATGAAGTCAACGACGATCAAACCGCCGAGATCGCGCAAACGCAACTGGCGGGCGACTTCATCGGCCGCTTCCATGTTGGTGTTGAACGCGGTGGTCTCGATGTCGCCGCCTTTGGTGGCGCGCGCCGAGTTGACGTCGACCGAGACGAGCGCTTCGGTGTGATCGATCACGATGGCACCGCCGGAAGGCAGGTTCACGGTACGACCAAACGCGGACTCGATCTGATGCTCAATCTGGAACCGTGAGAACAACGGCACGTCGTCGTTGTAGAGCTTGACGCGGTTTACGGTGCCGGGCATGACGTGGCCCATGAAGCCTTTGGCCTGCTCGTAAATATCTTCAGTATCGATGAGGATTTCACCGATGTCGGCCGTGTAGTAATCACGAATCGCGCGGATCACGAGGCTCGATTCCTGATAAATCAGAAGCGGCGCTTTGTTCGCTTTGGCAGCGCTGTCAATCGCGGTCCATAGTTGCAAGAGGTAGTTCAAGTCCCATTGCAGCTCTTCGGCGGTGCGCCCAATACCCGCAGTGCGAGCGATGGTGCTCATGCCGTTCGGCACTTCGAGTTGCGCCATGGTGTCGCGCAGTTCGTTCCGATCTTCGCCTTCGATACGACGCGAGACGCCACCACCGCGAGGATTGTTCGGCATCAAAACGAGGTAGCGACCCGCGAGCGAGATGAAGCTCGTGAGCGCCGCGCCCTTGTTGCCGCGTTCGTCTTTTTCGACCTGAACGATGATTTCCTGACCGACGCGCAGGTTGTCCGCA
>JAYVPF010000133.1:0-6502 GCA_043757535.1 Burkholderiales bacterium | reverse complement strand
CCAGCGTGCCATCGCCGACGTGACCAAATCATCCAACTCGCTGACACGCTTCGCTAACGTGGTTGCGCGCTTGGGATCGGTTTGAAAAATCGAGCCCTTGCCAAGCAACGCGTTGATCTCTGTTTGCTCCATTTCCAGAGCTTCGATTTTCGCGGGCAGGCCGTCTAATTCACGCTGGTCTTTGTAGTTAAGTTTGGCCTTTGCAGCGGTAGCGACGACTGGAGCAGGTTTGGCAGCTTTGGGCGCAGTGGCGTCGATCAAAGCTTGCGACGACGACAGACCGAACAGAGATGCGCTCGTCGGCCTCGCAACGGGCGCAGCCGGAACGCCCGAATTCTGTGCCTCCGCTAGGGACGCCATTAATTTTGATTGTGCCTGCCAATCGGTGATTCCGCCTTCGTATTCGCGCCACAAACCATTGCCTTCAGCGACGAGGCAGCTTGTCACCACGTTGTCCAGAAAGCGCCGATCATGACTGACGATGAAGACGGTGCCTTCATAGTTAGCGAGCTTGTCCTCCAGCAATTCCAGCGTGTCGATATCGAGATCATTGGTCGGCTCGTCGAGCACCAACACGTTGGCCTCTTTGGCGAAGTGTCGCGCCAGCAGCAGGCGGTTCCGTTCGCCACCGGAGAGCATTTTTATCTGCGCGTTGGCGCGCGCGGGTGAAAACAAAAAGTCCTGCAAATACGTCATCACATGCACGCGGCGATCACCCACTTCGATCCAGTCGCTACCTGGCGCGATGAATTCGGCAAGCGTGGCCTCGTCGTTCAATCCGTCGCGCAGTTGGTCGAAGTACGCGACCTGCAATTTCGCACCGGTGCGGATCTTGCCGCTGTCGGGTTGAAGCTCGCCCAAAATGAGTTTCAGCAAGGTGGTTTTGCCGATTCCGTTCGGGCCGACGAGGCCGATCTTGTCGCCGCGCAAAATGGTGCTTGTGAAGTCCTTCACGATGACATTGCGTTGCACGGCCCCCGAAGACGGGGGGAACGATTTACACACGTCAGTCAACTCGGCGATGATCTTGCCGGACTGCGCGCCGCTGGTGATTTCGAGCTTGACGCGACCGAGCGAATCGCGGCGTTTTTCGCGGGTGTCGCGCAGCGCTTCCAGACGGCGCACACGGCCCTCGTTACGGGTGCGACGCGCTTCCACGCCTTTCCTGATCCAGATCTCTTCCTGCGCCAGAAATTTGTCGAATTTAGCGTTGACGGTAGCCTCGAATTCAAGCTGCGCGGCTTTCTGCGTTTCGTAGGCGGAATAGTTGCCCGGAAAGCCGGTTAGTTTGCCGCGATCGAGCTCCACAATGCGCGTAACAACGTTGTCAAGAAACGTGCGGTCATGGCTGATGATGACGGCCGATCCCTTGAAGCTTTGCAGCATCGTTTCTAGCCAGGCAATGGCCGCGAGATCGAGGTGGTTGGTGGGCTCATCGAGCAGCAGCACGTCCGGCGCGCCGACCAGCGCCTCTGCAATCGAGACGCGCTTTTTCAGGCCACCGGAGAGCGTTGAGACCAGCGTGTCGGCGTTCAGACTCAGTTGCGACAGCGTGGTCGCAACTTTCGATTCCCATGCCCAGCCGTCGAGCTCATCGATTTCGTGCTGCATGTCGGAGAGCGTATGCTCATCGCCGCCCTCAGTTGCCATGTTCGCCGCCAATTTTTCGTATTCGTCACGCAGTTCACGAGCCCGCGACACGCCGTTTGAAACCGCTTCGAATACCGTGGTGTTTAAAGCAAAAACGGGTTCTTGCGGCACGGTGGTGATGCGCACGCCGCCCTGCAGCGCGATGGCACCATCATCCAGCGCCTGCGTGCGGGCCAGCACTTTCAGGAGCGAGCTTTTGCCAGCGCCGTTGCGACCAATTAGGCCGATCCGCTCACGCGTTTCAATTGCAAAATCCGCACCGTTGAGGAGCGGGGCGAGACCATATGCGAGGTGAGCGTTTTGTAGGGTGAGTAAAGCCATGCTCACATTGTATTGGGCAGCTATATAGCTTTGCCTTGTAACCTATATTGCGTTGGGGCTAGGATCGCATTATAGCTAAAGGCGACTAAGTCCATTTATCGCAGGTAGACTGCGGCAAGTCGTCATTACAGCCATAAGCTGTATACCTTTATCGTCGTTCCAAACTGCTGGTTTTCATGCGCCGCAACACGCGAAAGCGCTGCTATCATGCTTCGCTGAGATGTCTTTCATGTGAGGACAGGCTTGAAACGCAAACCCCGCCGACGACGGATAGCACGCTAACGAAACGCAACACGGCGCAACATCCCGCGACATAAAACAAGGAGGCACCTATGGATCAACCGTGGCTTAAAAATTACCCCAAAGGCGTACCGGCTACCGTCAAATACGATCAGTACGCCTCCATCGTGCAACTGCTCGAAGAGAGCTACCAGAAGTTCGCCACGCGCCCAGCGTTCACCTGCATGGGCAAGACGTTAACGTACGCCGAAGTTGACGCCTATTCCCGCGCACTCGGTGCCTACCTGCAAAGCCTCGGCCTGCAACAAGGTGATCGCGTAGCGCTCATGATGCCGAACGTGTTGCAGTATCCCGTAGCAGTGGCCGCCGTGCTGCGTGGCGGTTTCGTTGCGGTGAATGTGAATCCGCTGTACACGCCGCGAGAGCTTGAGCATCAGCTGAAAGACTCGGGCTCCAAGGCGATTATCATCCTTGAAAACTTCGCCGCGACGCTGCAACAGGTGCTCGACAAAACGCCGGTGAAGCACATCATCCTCGCCGCGATGGGCGACATGTTTGGCCTGCTCAAAGGCGCGCTCGTTAACTACGTCGTGCGCAGCAAAAAGAAAATGGTGCCCGCGTTTTCGTTGCCAACGGCGGTGAAATTTAACGACGCGATGGCAAAAGGAAAGCCGCTCGCGCTGTCCCCATCAAAAGCGAAGTTCGACGATCCCGCCGTGTTGCAATACACCGGCGGAACGACCGGTGTTTCAAAGGGCGCAACGCTCCTGCATCGCAATATTATCGCGAATGTTTTGCAATCCGAAGCATGGATGCAACCCGCGCTAAACAATCCGAAAAAGCCGAAACCACCGGAGCAATTGAACACGGTGTGCGCACTGCCGCTGTATCACATCTTCGCGTTTACGATTTGCTATCTGCTGGTAACGCGAACGGGCGGACACGCGATTTTGATCCCGAATCCGCGCGACATTCCGGGCACGATCAAAGCGCTCAAAGGCTTCGAGCTGCACATGTTTCCAGCAGTCAACACGCTCTACAACGCGCTCGTAAACGACCCGACTTTCTCTGAGTTGCAAGTGAGCAATTTGCGCGTGTCGAACGGCGGCGGCATGGCCGTGCAGAGGGCCGTGGCGGACAAGTGGTTGGCGGCAACCGGCTGCCCGATTGTCGAGGGCTATGGCCTTTCGGAAACCTCGCCGTCCGCGACGTGCAATCCGACCGATTCCGACTCCTATTCCGGCACCATCGGCATGCCGTTGCCATCAACGGAAATCTCCATTCGCGATGATGACAACAACGTCGTCAAAATGGGTGAACCAGGCGAGATTTGCATCAAAGGCCCGCAGGTCATGGCGGGCTACTGGCAGCGCGCCGACGAGACGGCGAACGTGTTCACTGTTGATGGATTCTTCAAGTCGGGCGACATCGGCGTGATGGACGAACGCGGTTACGTCAAGATCGTGGATCGCAAGAAAGACATGGTGCTGGTCTCGGGTTTCAACGTGTATCCGAACGAGGTTGAAGACGTCGTCGCTAGCTGCCCTGGCGTGATGGAATGCGCCGTGATCGGCGTACCGGATGAGAAGTCCGGTGAGGCGGTCAAAGTGTTCATCGTCAAGAAAGACCCGAACCTCACCGAGCAAACGGTGCGCGACTACTGCGAGAAAAACCTCGCGGGTTACAAGAAACCGAAGTACGTCGTCTTCCGAGCCGATTTACCGAAAACACCGGTGGGCAAGATTTTGCGGCGTGAATTGCGGGATTTGGATAGGCAGGCGGTGTAAGGCCGTCGTTGCTTGCAAAACGGCCCTGCGGGGCCGTTTTGCGTTCCCCCGCTTGCATCCCGGTCTACTTTAGAGGCGGCGTACGAAGTAGCAAGTAGTTTTCTACCGACGATGCGGTGGATCGAGTCGCGCCATTCCCGATGCCCGCATCGATGAGTTGTGTTCCTCTAAAGCCTGCAAGGTAGCGCATGACTAAGAGCACATCGCTGGCGGACGCCGTTGCGTTGTTACCGTCAATATCGCTGAGCGAACTAATGGTCGAGAGATAGGTTTCGATTTGTTGCGGCGTTCTCGTGGCAGTCGTGGATACCGCCCCATTTGTAAGTGCGGCTTGGCGCGATCCTAAGTGGTAGCGAGCGAAAAGCAGTCCGTCAGTCGTGGCCAGATACTGACCATCACCATCAATGTCCAATCGACCCTGCAGCCCCTCAATCGCTGTCTTCAGATTTGGCAAAGGACCGATCATGCGCGTCGTCGAAGCTGGCTGCGCGACGCCACTTGCGACTAAATGCGCCCGCATGCCTTTCGAGTCTAAATATTTTCCGGTGAGATTCTTGGTAACGCCTTGCACAGCAGCAGCAATCGCGGCAACCATCGGGGTAGCCGATGACGTCCCAGAAAAATTATTGGTGTAGAACTGGCGTGCATCCCCGGAGCCGTTGACGGCTGCTAAATTGCCATATCCAAGAGTCGCTACGTTTTCTCCCCACCCGTGAACATCGACGCGAGTCCCCTACGTGCTGAAGGAGAGCGTCTCGCGCGCTAGCGACGATCCAGCGCCCACCATGATTGCGCCCGAGTCTCGAACGGTTCTATTGAATCGTCCCGCAAAGCAGGACGCATCTAAGTCAGTCGCGCCATTTCCAGCGGATTCAACGACCACGACACCCTTTGCGACCGCAATTTGTATCGCTGAAAAAATTGAGTCAACGACGTCGACCGGAACAAGACATCCCGGAGCGGGGCATCCGCACGCGGTGGAGTACGGTTCGGCAGTGTATTGCTGCATCTCCAGTAGCAATATGTCGCCTGCGTTTAATTTCTGTGTGGCAACACTTATTGCGTCGACCCTCGTTGCATAGGTGCCATATCGGTCACTCGACACGCCAAGTTGAGCGCTCGGCGCAATTCCAGTCATTCCGTACGTATTCTGCACAGCCGCGACGATTCCTAACGCTGCAGCACCATGCTGCCTGTCGGCAAAAACGACATCAGCGTACTGAGCATCGAGCACAAGCCCAGGAAGATCCTCATGGTCAGTTTGCCAAGAGTACTCAACATCAATTAACTGTATGCCGTCGCCCTTACCACCCGGCACAGCCCACGCAAAAATTGCGTCAACGCCATTTGAAGTCGCTGAAGGATTCAAGTAGCCTTGCTGGCCCTGAAACAATGGTGTAACAGGCGGGATATCTACAGCGGACGACGTCGGCAATGTTTCAAACTCTGCGTATGACACCACGGCACTTCCGCGCAAGGCGCTTAAAAAATTTCGCGCCTGTTGCAGCGTGGTGGCCGACGGCAACCGTATTTGGAAAAACGAATTTAAATCGGGGAGGTCGACTGTCCGCAGGCGCAACAGCGCGTACTCTGCGTCGACATCCGTCTCTGTTCGACTCAATGGTCGGACTATTTCTACCGCACCCGGAAGGCTAGTGGATGCTTGCAAGATAAGTGAATTGAGTGCCGCTAGCTGAACAGAAACACTGGGAGGCGGCGGAATCAGGGTAACAAATTGTTGACTACGAAGGCGTATCCCGAGTCCGCTTGAAAACTGTACGACAATCTTTGAATAATCGGTGGCAGAGACGCCGTCAGTCAGCGCCGCAGCGCTCAAACACGAAGTTCGCATTGCAAAAAGAGCGATGCAACAAAACAGCCAATGGCGAGCAGAAAGCCTCATGTCATTTCCGTTTCAACAACGCTGCAATCGCGAGCACAGAAATGATCGCGGTCAGAAAAACTCCTCCGCTTAGCGGTACGGAGACTACGCTTGAAACCGTCAACCGACTTGTTGCAATCACTGAGCGTTGTGAAGTGAGAAAGTCAAATCGTTCCTCCCAAACCACTTGATAAGTTCCTTGGCTTAGCGAGCCGATGTTGTACGACTCGATGCACGCTCCGGAAGGCGGTGGAGGCGGCGGCAGAGTGGCAAATGCGTGAGTAATTGTCAAGACTGATCCAGACAACGCACTTGAGTAGGTGCCACCGACGAGGCAATTTCCGGGCACTCTTGAAACAGTTGCTGTGACCGCCTCCCCTTGCTGCGGGATCGCAGGCGAAAATGAAAGGACGTTAGTCTGACCCGCTGCTACTGCGGAGAAAAAAAGCGCGGAACATACCGCCCACAACACCTTAGAGAGACTACGAAAAATGATGCTTCGGGATGTGATTTTTACAGGCATGATGAATTGTCCCTAGGGAGACGCTGAATAAATCAACGAGAAGCAGCGCGCCTTGAATTGGGATGAAGCGCGAGCCGAAAAGCGCAGCAATAGCGGGCT
>JAYVPF010000132.1:0-24591 GCA_043757535.1 Burkholderiales bacterium | reverse complement strand
TGTTGCACATCACCGATCTGGCATGGCGTCGCGTCAAACACCCATCTGAGGTGCTCACCGTGGGTCAGGAAGTCACCGCCAAGGTTCTCAAGTTCGATCAAGAAAAAAACCGTGTTTCGCTCGGCCTCAAGCAATTGGGCGACGATCCGTGGGTCGGTCTGGCACGTCGCTACCCACAGGGTACGCGTCTGTTCGGCAAAGTTACCAACATCACTGACTATGGTGCCTTCGTTGAAATCGACGCCGGCATTGAAGGTCTGGTGCACGTCTCCGAGATGGACTGGACGAACAAGAACGTCAGCCCGGCCAAAGTAGTGTCCTTGGGTGACGAAGTCGAAGTCATGATCTTGGAGATCGATGAAGACCGTCGCCGTATTTCGCTCGGTATCAAACAGTGCCAAGCCAATCCGTGGGACGAATTTGCTGCCAACTACAAGAAGGGCGACAAAGTCTCCGGCGCGATCAAGTCGATCACTGACTTCGGTGTGTTCATCGGCTTGCCAGGCGGCATCGACGGCCTCATCCACTTGTCTGATCTGTCCTGGAACGTGCCCGGCGAAACCGCTGTGCGTGACTTCAAGAAAGGTCAAGAGCTGGAAGCCGCTGTGCTCGGTATCGACGTTGAGCGCGAGCGTATTTCGCTTGGCATCAAGCAGCTCGACGGCGATCCATTCAACAACTACATCGCAATCAACGACAAGGGCGCCATCGTCAATGGCACGGTGAAATCCGCTGAAGCCAAAGGCGCTGTAATCCAGTTGGCCGATGATGTTGAAGGCTACTTGCGTGCGTCTGAAGTGTCGCGTGATCGTGTGGAAGACATCCGCAGCCACGTGAAAGAGGGCGAGAGCGTCGAGGTGATGATCATCAATGTGGATAGGAAGACCCGCAACATCAGCTTGTCGATCAAAGCCAAGGACTCTGCTGAAGAGACCGAAGCGATCCGTGCACACGCCACCAAAGAGGCTAAAGACGAGAACAACACAAGCTCGGGTCTGGCTGGGTTGGGCGCATTGCTCAAGTCCAAGACCGACAGCAAGGCAGAATAGCGAAGCAGTTAATTTTCACGCGCATTAGAGGAGGAGAGGGCGATGACACGATCAAGCTTAGTAGCTCGGCTGTCGGAGCGCTTTCCTCACTTGATGGCGCGCGATACCGAACTCGCCGTTCGCCTGATTCTGGATGCGATCAGCGACGCACTCGCTGAGAGCTCCCGAGTAGAAGTACGCGGTTTCGGCAGCTTTGCGCTGTCGTACCGCCCGCCCCGCGTGGGGCGCAACCCCAAGTCCGGTGACCAGGTGGTCGTCCCGGCAAAGCATGTGCCGCATTTCAAAGCGGGCAAAGAATTGCGCGAACGCGTGGATCAATTGCCGCCGCTAAGCATTGCCGCACCAGCTTCTTCGTCGAAATCTTCGTTTTTTTCTGCCTCCGTCGGCAAGGCGTGATGGCACGTCGTCCGCTTCGCGGCATAGATTAAACATACCGATATGGAATTTGAAGCTTGGTGGCTGCTAGTTCCGCTGGGGTGCTTTGCGCTTGGCTGGTTCGCGGCGCGCGTTGACATTGCCTATGTTCTGCGCGATGCGAGAGCGTTACCTGCCGCCTATTTTCGGGGCCTCAATTTCTTACTGCGCGAGCAACACGACAAAGCGGTCGAGAGCTTTGTGGATGTGTCTCGTCGCGATCCGCATGCGCTTGATTTGCAACTGGCACTGGGAAGCTTGTTTCGTCGTCAGGGCAGATTGGGCGAGGCGACCGGCATTCATCAATCGCTGGTTGATCGCCACGATTTGCCGAAAGACAAGCGCGAATTGGCGCTATTCGAGCTTGCACAAGATTTCCACGCTGCCGGAATATTTGATCGCGCCGAAGCGGTTTACGAATCGCTGAAAGGCACGTCTTACGAATCTGAAGCCGTGACTCGGCTGGCTTCTGTACTTGAGCAAGAAAAGGCCTGGGAAAAGGCCATCGCCGCCCGTCGGCGTATCGAACAACTAAGCGGCGAGCCGCAAGCGCGCTACATCTCGCAATATCACTGCGAGCTTGCCGAAGCGGCGCTAACGAGCGGAAATACCGAGACCGCACTGACTCAGCTTACCGCTGCGACCGCGGCTAATCGCAACAGCGCACGGGTGCAGCTGATCGCGTTTCGCGCAGCAATGAAGGCGGGCGACAGTGCGGCTGCCGAAACAGCACTCGATGCATTGATGCGCGTAAAACCTGACTTGGTAGTGCTGATCGCCGAGGATGTGGTTGCGCTTTACGAGACACTCGGTCGACCCAACGTTGGTGTGGAACGTCTCGCCGCCGCGCAGAGCGAATCCACCACCACACTTGGCTTGTCGCGACTGATGGACGCCTCGCTCAAAATCGAGGGCCGCGACGCCGCACTTGCCCGACTTAAGCAAGCATTGTCTCGCCAACCGTCAGCCCGCGAGGCGGGTCGTCTGCTGGAACTGGAAAGCGGAAAAGCAGAAACTGAGGCCGAGAAAACGATGCTCGATACCGCCAAACTGCTCTATCGCGCAACCGATAAAGTGCCCGGATTCCATTGCGGTCAATGTGGATTCCGCGCGCCGAGGTATTACTGGAAGTGCCCCGGTTGCAATGCGTGGGAAAGCTTTCGCGCGACACCATTGGGCGATTAAATCGTATGGCTGTGGTGTCATTCCCGCGCAGGCCGGGATTCAGACGTAGCCGCCAATTCAGGGCTGAACGCGCTAGAGTTTGATTAAAGTGAAAAATTAATTAAACTTCATAAACTATTGATTTATTGGATTAACTTATCTCAAAGTTAAAATCTCTTTTCGTCTGTCGCGAATGCGGAGCCAGCGCGAGCAAATGGCAGGGCCAGTGCTCGGGCTGCAACGCCTGGAACACACTGGAGGAGACTCGCGCCGACGCGAATACGCGAACCCGTGCCGTTCCATCCGGTCCGCGTCGCGCTATCAAACTCTCCGAAGTCAGCCGCGAATCGATTCAACGTTGGCCGACAGGCTTGCCGGAATTTGACCGCGCTTTGGGTGGCGGGCTGGTGCCCGGCGGTGTCATTTTGTTGGGCGGCGATCCTGGCATCGGCAAATCGACATTGACGTTGCAAGCGGTCGCAGCATTGGCAAGCTCGCGTCGAGCGCTTTATGTTTCTGGAGAAGAATCCGCCGCCCAAGTCGCCGCTCGTGGCGAGCGACTGGGCCTCGATCTGACTCTGATCGAAATGCTGGCCGAAACCTCGCTATCTGCGATTCTCGGCGAAATTCAAGCGTCGCAGCCGCATGTCGTGATCATCGACTCGATCCAGACACTTTTTAACGAAGAGCTGTCGTCTGCGCCCGGGTCGGTGGTGCAAGTGCGCGAATGCGCCGCTGCGCTTACGCGTCTGGCCAAGCAGACCGGCACGGCCATGATTCTGGTTGGCCACGTCACGAAAGAGGGCGCAATCGCCGGTCCGCGCGTGCTTGAGCATCTCGTCGACACGGTTATCTATTTTGAAGGCGAAGCGGGCTCCAATCTACGCATCATTCGGGCGCTTAAAAACCGCTTTGGCGCAGCCAACGAAATCGGCGTATTTGCCATGCTGGAAGACGGTTTGCGGGGCGTCAGCAACCCTTCGGCCATGTTCCTGCAACGCGGCGAAGCGCTTGCGCCGGGAAATGCCGTATTTGCGGCGATTGAAGGATCACGGCCCATGCTGGTTCAGGTTCAGGCACTGGTAGATCGCGCCGCAGGCAATCCACGGCGGGTCTGCACAGGGTTTGACGCACAACGTCTGGCCATGTTGCTAGCGGTGATGAATCGACATTTGGGCAGCGAACTTGGAGGCTTCGATGTGTTCGTCAACGTCGTCGGCGGATTGCGCGTAACCGAGCCTGCCGCCGACTTGGCCATCGTCGCTGCGATCTGGTCATCGTTGTCCGGTATTGCAATATCGGCAGACATTGCGATCTTTGGCGAGATAGGTTTGGGTGGCGAAGTTCGTCCAGTTGTAGGAAGTGCACTACGCGTCGCAGAAGCCGATAAACTGGGATTTGCGTCGGTTATAAGCCCGCCGGTCAATCGGCAAGCGCGGGGCCGAGTGGACGAAGACTTGCTTCATCATGTGGTTCGCGTGGATGCTGCGATTGAGCGGCTACGCAATGGCGTTTAGCGCTTTCTTTTGATCGACCTAAATGTTCGGGAATTTATATTATGTTAAATTACGTAATTAACTCAAGCAACCACGACGTCTAGGCAACGAAATGACCGCTGTCGTGCCCAACTATTCCGCCGAAGACGCGGCACAACAGCTTCGGACGCGCGTGGCGGCGATACGCTCCGGCGACTTCGATGAGACCGCCGCTATCCTCGCCGATTCATTGTGGGACGTCCTGGAAGCGAGTTATTGGAATGCGGAGCACCCGCTTCCTTCCGGCGCGCTACAGGCACTGGACGCCTACGTCAGCATCGGCAAAAGCCTATGGCACAAGTCAGGGCTCGGCCAAGGGCATCCCATCGCGTTGTACCGCACAACTTTGCTGTCAAGCAAAGCGATCAATATCGCGATGCGAGTATTGGCACGAATTTACGCAGGATGTAACTTAGGCTATCGCAGCCCTCCCCCCGGCTTTTGGCGAACCGTCTATGCGCTGACCGGCTACGTTGTTTCCGATAAGTTCACGGATCGAGCCAACCGCGAACTGCTAACCAATCAATCATTGCAGCTTTGGCTAATGGCCTGGCTCAACCCGCTCTCGCTAGCCCCAGGGCGCCTGCCAGTGGCGGTGCGGCTGGTTGGAATACTTTCCAAGACCTGCAGCTACACCCTCGCGTCGCCCACGCACGCGGGCTCGGGGCTGGCGGCGGCAGACCTCATGGGCGACTCGCCACCGATGCCATTTGCACGTGTACCGGCGATGTGGGAGCCAATTGCGCCGCTCTACATCAACGCTCAGGACGCTGCCTTTACCATCCGTGAGTTGACCAGTGCGTCGCAAAGAGCCGCACCGAACGACGTGTACGAATCGCTGTTGCAATCGGCGTTGCAGGTAGGTTTATCGCAACAGGAGATGCAGGATTTTGTGCGCCGAGCGATGCGTGAGTTTGGTTACAGCAACTCCAGATCAATTCCGCGTGTCGGTCGAGCCGACTCGGTGACTGTCGTGATTGGTTTCATTGACGTGTGGAACGCCGTGCAATCGCAATCGAAAGCTGGTCCCAAAGGTAAATTGACGGCGCCAACTCATGCGGCCGTCGTAGTCAATCACAGCGATGGCGGTTTTCTCTTGCGCATTGCCGTGACAGAACCGCTGTTGTCTGTGGGGTCGTTGCTGTGCCTGCGCGGCAGCGAAGCCGAACCGTGGTCCATCATCGCGGTTCGGTGGCTAGAAGAAACGGATGGCACGGTGATGATCGGTACTGAAGTGTTGTGCAACTTCGGTGAAGCACGCATCGCGCAACATCCAGAATCAGCGCAACACCTACCCATCTTGACGTACCAAAAAGACGAAGCAACGTGGGTCATAGCACCGTATGATTCCGCATGGGCCGATAGCGTTTCACAACTTCAGGTCGAGCACGAGTCCTGGGTGCTGGCCGTCGCCACTGAGTTGGGATCTGATTGGCAGCGGAGTCCGCTGCTGGATTCGACGGCGATTAGGGACGCTACGGCAACACCGCGCTAGCGGAAACCTCAGAAGGTAGATAGACCGGCTCGTTACAACCGGGCATGACTTAGAAGTCAAAAATGCGTTGCTCGCGGTCGGATTTTTCCGAAGTTATATCCGTCCATGGCACTGGTGCAACCGCTCATCAGACGCGCGACGCGTTGTGCCTCAGACAATTTATGCTTCCGAGCATTAATTCACTGCTTCGTATCGGCGAATCGTATGAACGTAATTTTGCGATCCACACCAGTTAAAGATTTGACTTTGCGACCAATCCGCGTTGAAAGTGCGGGTGGTTTCACGATGGTCGAACTTATGGTCACCATCGCGATTTTCGCCATTCTTGTTTCGATTGCGGCACCATCCATGGATCGTCTTATTCGCGGCGCCAAGCTCGATGCAGGTGCAGAGACCTTTCAATCTGCGCTTGCCTACGCTCGCTCGGAGGCTACGAAACGCTCGGCTAGCGTATCCATCCTCGCCAACGGAGGCGGAGCGAATGGTGCCGGCGGGGATTTCAGCAAGGGCTGGACTATTTTTACCGATGACACGGGAACCGCAGGGGATTGCACGTTGCAAACTGCCGCTGGCGAAGTGCTTCTTCGCCAACAGGATGCCCTGCCTAATTCGGTTAATTTGTTCGTCGCGCAAAGCGACACCGGTACTCCGCCGTCCCTCACTTGTAGTCCGAATGCAACCCCACCTAACGCTTGCATCACGTACACAGCGGACGGGCACGCCGAACTCATTTCGGGCATTGGCGTGCAGCGCGGCGCCTCTTTTTGCTTGCAAGACAAGAATTATTCGGCGATGCAACGAGGCATGACAATAAACTTTCTTGGCACTTACTTCCTTGCGAAGGTCACCAACTGAACATGAGATGCGACTCCGTTCATCGACGCAGCGCGCAGATTCAGCGCCAACGCGGCTTCAGTTTGCTGGAGGTGCTTGTTTCGGCCGTTGTCCTAGCCATGGGGCTGCTTGGTCTTGCTGGCCTGTCCATTCGCTCGCTTGCGGCTAACGATAGTGCCGGATATCGCCAAGAGGCTTCCAACAAGGCCATGCAAATGGCAGACATGTTGCGAGCTAATCGTCTTGGGGTTATCAGCCATCTGTACGACTTTGATTCCACAACTGGAACTCCGACATCCGTGTCAGACCCACGGGCGGCAACGGATATCGGCGCGTGGCGCGCTGGCGTCGAAAAAATGCCGTCAGGCCAAGGACGTATCGCTTTTAATGACGCGAGCAACACAGTGACCGTGTTTGTTCGTTGGAATGACTCGCGAGCGGACGCCGCGTGCGTAATGGATTGCGGGCTATTTACCTATGAATTCAGACCTTAACGTGATGTATTCCAAGCGCGCGGAAAGCGGATTTACGCTAATTGAGCTCATGATCGCAGTGGCGCTCATGCTCCTTGTTTCCTTCGCAGTTATCAACGTGTACCTGACTACGCGATCAACGACGAAGGCTCAAACCGCTGTTGCCAGAATGAACGAGAACTGGCAGACCAATTCTGAGAACATCGCAAGAGAGTTTCGCGAACTTAGTTTTATGGGTTGCGTACCGGTCGGCACGAATCTGGACTCTAACGGGGACTCTACGATTAAGTCGCACCAGCTTCGCAACGGCAGCACGCGTAATTACAGCGCGGCGCAAGTGAATGTTGTGTCCGTGCTGAAACAAGTCGGCGCAAGCGATCCGGATGTTCCGTCCAATGCAATCGCAGGTAATGCGATTATTTCTGTGAGTCACGCTGCAAATGACGGTGCACACTTGCTGACAGCGATGCCAGATCGTGGAGGCAGTGGCATCCGGTTCAAATCAAATCCGCACATCACGACGCCACCCTCAGGCGTACTCGCGGTCATTTCTGATTGCAGGAGCGGCGAAATATTTAAAGTTGCAGGTGCTTCGAGCAATCCGACTGCGGCGACGAACTGGAAGATAGCGCCGTTATCGGACTTGATTGTTCAGTATGGCGAAGACGCCCGCGTTGCTCCACTTACTGTTAGCCAGTTCTACTTAGCTCCTTCTGACCGCGTCGCTGGCGAGCGGTCGACCACCGCGTTGTATCGGCGTACGTTGAACGTCGATGGCGTCAGCTGGAACAGCGCGACTCAAATTGCGCGTGACGTAACCAGCATGCAAATCACTGCTGCGGTTGATGGCGGCGGCTATGTTCCGGATCCGATTAATGTCGCTTGGAGTGCCGGACTCGTGCCGGAGAAAGTGATGGGTATTAATCTAACGTTCGTAATGCAAGGGCCACCTGATGCTCGTGCCAATGGTGCGGTTTTGACAAGAACATTTACGACGTACATCTCCGCGAGGGCACGGGCGCTATGAAGGTGACCATATCTTCAAATCCGTGCTCCGTTGTTCACGGCTGCGGTCTGGGCGCTTCGTCGACGCAGCGGCGTCAGCGCGGGATGTCATTGCTCCTTGCTCTATTGTTGCTTGCGATCTTGTCCGTGGTGACAGTAGGGGCCATGCAAAACGCCAATCTTCAGGAGCGCATCGCCGGCAACAGTCGTGATCGAACTATGGCCTTCAACGCGGCCGAGAGTGCGATCCGCGAGGCGGAGGAGTATCTCGACACTGACGATGTGCTGCCTGTATTTACAGGTGGTGGCACGGTAGGGCACTATCCGCTCAATACGTTTCCGAGCCTAACCGGCAGCGACGCCTCCGCTTTATCGTTCTGGAGCGACCCCGCAACCATAAGCTACTTCAAGAGCGGGAAAGCCGTCCGCTACGCAACCAAGGCTGTGGGTGACCCCGCAGCGGTTTCCAGCCTGCTTCCCGGCCTGAGCACGGCGCAGCAACCGTTGTGGCTGCTTGAGCTAATGCCAAAAGAACCGGATCGCGCCGTCTCCTATCGGATTACCGCGATCGGATTTGGTCGGGCCGGAGCTCTGGTCACCCTGCAATCACACTACACACCGCGGCAACGCCTGTCGACATCCGCATCCTGAGAGGCGCATATGAATTGTCTTACTCACCCTGAATCGTCTTTTCACCGCATGATTCGGGCGCTGATCGCTGCGCTCATTGTTATCACCTCGCTGCCCTCCCTGGCTGCTTTGCCGGTGGTTCCAGTGTTCCTCAAAGAGACCTTTCCGCCCAATGTCACTTTTACGATTGATGATTCCGGCAGTATGTCGTGGGCGCATGTGCCTGACGGTATTGGCATCGTATGGGGAACAAATCGCTACTACGCCAGCAGCTACAACCCACTTTATTATGATCCGGCGAAGACCTACGCGATTCCCACCAAGCCCGACGGTTCTCTATACGTAACGTCGTTTTCAGCAGCAAAGATGGATCCATTTATGGAATCCGGAGCTACCGTTTCGCTGACAAAAAATTTGTCGTCGTCTACCGGTTATGTTCCGACGTTTTCTCACATAGGTAATGATTCTGGCGCAAATGAAAACTCCGGTGGGATCTACACCGGCTACAACGGCGGCAACGCCGCACCGGCTGCCGCGGCACCTTATTACTACGTATACAACACGGCAACCGGCGGTTGCTCACCAAAGACTGCGGCGACTATCGAACTCGATGCGTGCTACACCAAGACGGCAATCACGGTCGCTGAGCAGCAAAATTTTGCCAATTGGTACTCGTTTTATCGCACCCGTAATTTGATGGTGAAATCCTCGTTGCTGTTAGCGATGAAGTCTTTCCCTGACGCAACGCGTATCGCATGGCAAGGGCTTAATACGTGCAACACAGGTTTTGGAACAGCCTGCACCGCTGGCGGAACCACTTTTACGAATCGCATGGGCGAATTCAGCAGCACGCACAAAACAGATTTTTTAACCTGGGTAATCAAAGGCCCGGCGGCCAACGGCACACCATTGCAGGATGCTTTCGTGCGCGTCGGAAAGTACTATCAGACCACGGGTACGGAAAATCCCTATTCGACGACGCCTGGTACATCTGGCGGCACGCTCAGTGCCTGCCGTTTGAGTTACCACGTCGCACTGACGGATGGCACCTGGAACTCCAGTTCTGCAACCGAAACAACAAGTAGTGGCCCGATCCTCGACGCGGACAATCGAGGCTGGACGCTGGGTGACAGCGGAAAGACTTTTTCCTATGCGCCGCGCGCGCCTTTCGCGAAAACCGATGCGGCCGTAGCGGGTGCATGGGTTAATCTGTCTGACATCGCGTTTTATTATTGGGCAACCGACTTGCAATCATCGGTTGCCAACAATACGCCCGTGTATTCATTGACGGGCAACAAGCAAGCATCGTATTTGTGGACCGATGCAGAGCGTTGGGATCCGCGTAACGATCCGGCGTATTGGCAGCATATGGTGAACTATACGATTGGAATCGGGCTTGAACGCTCACTGACGAGCCCGCAATGGCAAGGTAGCACATTTGCTTCCGATGGAAGTGGCAATGGCTATGCGCAGTTCGCAGGCGGAACCACAGCGTGGCCGCTGACGGGAGACAGCGTCACGCCGGGCAACGTTTACGACTTGTGGCACGCAGCTATCAACAGTCGCGGCGAATTTTTCTCGGTCGCCAATTCGAATGATTTGAGCGTCGCGTTCAAGCGCATCTTGGGTCGTATCAGCGGCAGAACGGGATCGGTGGGGTCAAGTGGTGCCAGTTCTTCAGGCATTTATTCTGACACCGGCTTTTTTCAAGCGACCTATGATTCGACCGCTTGGTCTGGAACGATCAAGCGATACAACATCGATAAGTATGGACAGGTATCTGCTAGTCCGTCCTGGTCAACCGACACGACGCTGGCCGCATTGACGACGCCAAATCGATGGGTTCGCCAAACGAAGAGTGCGACTGTCCCGAACCCCGGCGTACTCAATTTGACTAACTACGCGAGTTTCGACGCTACGACCCAAGCAACCCTGGTAAGCACGCAAATTGCTGGTTGGCTCAATGGCAGCAAATCCAACGAACGATCAACATCCTGTCCAACCTGCACGTTGCGCGGCAGGGCGACAACGCTCTTTGGTGACGTTCTCGGATCGCCACCGGTGCTCAGTGCAAAAGAGGATTTCGGTTACGCAAACGCGAGTTGGGCGACAACGGCAGTCGCCGACGCTTACGTGAATTACCTTAAGGCAAAAGCATTAAAAACGCCCGTACTCGTGGTGGGAGCTAACGATGGTTTTGTGCATATACTCTCGGCGACGTCGGGCACCGGCGGCAGCGAATTGTTTGCCTACGCCCCTGGCCCTGTTACGGCAAAACTGGCCAATTTGACTGATCTGAACTATGTGAAAGACGCATATGTTGATGGTCCGATTGTTGTTGGCGATGCCTACCTTAATAGCGCTTGGCGTACCTACGCGGTCGGTACCCTCGGTGTTGGCGGTAAAGGCATCTACGCACTCGATATCTCGAATCCCTCCGCGCTCGACGGAACGTCAGTGAAATGGGAATATCCCAGCGCCACCACGCCAGATCCTGACTTGGGCAATGTCATCAGTAAACCGTTAATCGTGCGTTTGCCGAACGGTATTTGGGCGGCTTTGTTTTCAAGCGGGTATGAGTCGTCGCATGCGACGCCGATTTTGTATGCAGTCAACCTAGAGACCGGTGCGCTGATCGCGAAGTCGGACACCAATGCCAATCAAACAGCATGCGATGTAACCATCACCACCGCCACTTACCCTTACAACGGTTTGGGCGCGCTACGCCACTACACGACGAAAACAGGTGCCGCTATCACTTATGCCGGTGACTTGGCCGGGAATATGTGGCGATTTGTTTGGGGTGCAACCAGCACTCCATCGGTCGGCATCCTCGCGAAGGCATGCCGAAATAATGTGCCGCAACCTATCACGGCCGCGCCTGCGGTTACGTCAATCGGCATACAGCCGTTTGTTCACTTTGGCACGGGCAAGTTGTTTGCTTCAGGCGACACCGCAGTGACAACGCTAAACACAATGTATGCTGTAATTGATGACGTTATCAGCGACAGTTCAGTCGCGGCACGGACAAGGTCAAATTTGGGTGCGCAGACAGTAACGACCAGCGGTACCAGCCCCCGTCGAACACGCGTTCTCTCAAACAATGTCGTCAATCTGGTCGACAATCGAGGATGGTATCTTGACCTTGACCTAAGCGGTGAGCGCATCATTTCGCAAACGGCCCTGTTCGACCAGCGCAGCATGTTTTCCACGTTTCTTCCGGACACCACAAGCTGCGACACAGCGGGAACAAGTTTCGCGTTTTCAGTCGATGCCAGTACTGGTGGGGCGTTAAGCGCATCGTCCTTTGATGTTGATAACAACGGTGTGGTGGGCAATTCGGGCGACCTTGTATCCGGTAGCGTAGTGTCGGGTATTGAGATTGGAGCGACGCTTTCATCCTTCTCGGTGTCCTCAGTGAGTTCAAATCCAGCGATCAACAAGGCCATAGCGGGCAACGCGACGCGGACGGGCGCATGTAGAGCCAATGAGCTTAAGTGGACTGTGCCCAAGGCTTACGATACAAATCTTGTTTCCGGTTGCGTGCCAGGGCCGCTCGCTCGCTCCGGTTGGCGTCAGCTTCGATAATGAATACTTCAACGATACTGAATTTCGCATTCCCACCGCGCAATCGCTGCGTACGGACGCGGGACGCGCGCGGCTTTACGCTTATCGAGGTGATGATTACCGTGGTGATCGTCGCTATTCTGGCGTCCATCGCCTTACCTAATTACACCGAGGCGGTCGCCCGCGGTCGAAGGGCGGATGCTCAGACGCAGCTATTAAGCGCCGCGCAGTTCATCGAACGGTACTTCACTGCGAACGGCACCTACGTTGGCGTAACGGTTCCTACGTCGCTAGCTAGCAGCCCCGCTTCTGGTACGAGTCAGTACATGATTGCCGCTACGGGCGTGGCGCTGACGACCTATGTCCTGACGGCGACGCCGGTCGCTGGCGCTGCGATGGCCACCGACAAATGCGGCGAGTTCATTATTGACCAGACCGGCGCTAAGACGCTCGGTACGACGGCTACGGCGGCAATTGCCGACTGCTGGAGACGTTAAGTCTGCACTACGTTCGCGAGCGCGTAACCGTATGTTTCAGCGTACGTCTTTTGCCTGACCGTCAATAAGCGCCGTAGGCAACCGAAACTCGACGCTCTCGCTCTCACCGCCCGCCAAAACTGCGTTGGGATAGCCCCAGTCCGTGAGCCGACTCAACACTGCGCGCACTAAGTGCTCGGGTGTGGAGGCTCCCGCTGTAACGCCCACTCTGGTCGAGGGTAAAAACCAGGCTATATCCAAACTCACCGCATCATCGACCAGATAAGCCTTAGCCCCCAACCGCTCCGCCACCTCTCGCAACCGATTGGCATTCGAGCTAGCTTTCGATCCCACAACGATAAACACATCAACATTCGGCGCAATTTCCTTCACCGCGTTCTGTCGATTGGTAGTCGCGTAGCAAATATCGTCCTTGCGAGGCGGACGGATGTTTGGGAAAGCCTTTTGTAGCGATTCGACAACGCGGGCGGTGTCGTCGACTGAAAGCGTGGTTTGGGTAACGAAGGCTAGCTTCGCGGGGTCTGTGATCTTGCCGCTTGCGGCGAGTCTGGCTACGTCTGCCTCATCTTCTACTAGATAAATGCCTCCCTCCGCCTGCCCCATGGTGCCTTCGACTTCCGGATGGCCCTCGTGGCCGATCATAACGATTTCAGTGCCTGCTTTGCGCAGTTTGGCGACCTCAACGTGGACTTTGGTCACGAGCGGACAGGTCGCGTCGAAGATGCGAAATTTGCGCTCTTTGGCTTCGGCCTGCAGGGCTTTTGATACGCCGTGCGCGGAGTAGATCACGACCGCCCCGCCGGGTAGTTCGGGAACGTCTTTTAGCGCTTCGACGAAGATTGCGCCGCGTGATTTGAGGTCGTCTACGACATGTTTGTTGTGCACGACTTCGTGGCGAACGTAGATCGGCGCGCCGAACTTTTCCAGCGCGCGATCAACGATGGCGATGGCGCGGTCGACGCCTGCGCAGAAGCCGCGCGGGTTGGCCAGTATTACGGACTTGGGCTGGAAGGTTAACGGGGCAGTTTGCATGATGGTTTGATCATTCAACGAGGACTGGTGAGGCCACGATCCCCCTCACCCTAACCCTCTCCCGCCGGGGGAGAGGGGACTAAATCTTTGTTCCGCCTAACGAGCGCTTCTGTGCGGACGAAACGCTGACCACAGCATCAAAGCCGCGCCAATGCAAATGGCCGAATCGGCAACGTTAAACGCGGGGTAATACCAGTTCCACGGCGCCCAGTAGACGAGCACGAAATCGATGACTTTGCCGAGCCAGATGCGGTCGATGACATTGCCCAGCGCGCCGCCGATGATGAGCGCGAGCGCGAGCTGCACGCGCGGGTCAGTTTCGCGTCTGAGCCAGCGCCAGCACCAGACGCTCACGGCGATTGCCAGTGCGACGAAGAACCAGCGCTGCCAGCCTCCGGCGTTGGCCAGAAAGTTGAACGCAGCGCCCAAGTTATAGGTCAATATCCAGTCAAAAAACGGCAACACATTGACGCGTTCGCCGGGCGCGAATTGGACGTGGAAATACGCTTTGCTGATCTGATCGAGCGCGATGACTACGAGGATGACGCCGCTCCAGCGACGGGCGAGTATGGCGCTCATTGCGCGTGGCTTGTAGCCCGGAAGAAACGACAGTGCATTCCGGGTTGGTGGCGATGGGCAGTGGGGTTCCCGGAAAACGCTGTCGCTGCTTCCGGGTTACAGCTTTTCTCTAAAATTACGTTTCTATAGGGGCAAGATGCGTAAAAACGCATAAGTCGACTATCGCTTGAATTACGAGCTAGCCCCCTAGAAGAAACGTGTTCACCAAAAAGATGTATGGCTTGAATCACTAGGGCACCTCTAATAATTCGTTTTTTGGGGATGCAGTGCTAGGAGCCTGGAGCGCAGCAACCAGAGCGTACGCCCTGGTACGTGATGATTGCGACCACCGCGCGACAACGCAATGCGCCCCACAAATGAATTATTAGAGGTGCCCACTATGCAAACGCCCTCGTTTCACCCGCACCGTAGAGGTTCGCGATGCAGCGCGCACAGAATCCCGGATGCGCTGCGTCGGAGCCGACGTCGGTGCGGTAATGCCAACAGCGCTCGCATTTGGTGGCGGCGCTCGGTGTTACGGACACGCTGAGTTCGGAGCCTGGCTGCAACGTTACCCGCGAGGTGATGAAGACGAATTTGAGGTCGCGGCCGAGGCGGCTAAGTTCGGCCATCGTTGCTGGCGGCAGCGTGATCGAAACCTCGGCCTGAAGACTGGAACCAACGACACCCACCGTGCGAACTTCTTCAATCGCCTTGGTCACCGTGGCGCGAACCTGACGCAGCAGTGACCAGCGAGCCAGCAGCAAGGCCTCGCCTGCGGGCGCTGGCAACGGCTCGCTCCACGACTCGAAGAACACGCTGGCATCCGTCACCTCCTTGCCTGGATTGAGTATCGACCAGATCTCTTCTGCCGTGAACGAGAGCACCGGGGCCACCAGGCGCACGAGCTGCTGCGTGATCTGATGCAGGGCGCTCTGCGCCGAGCGGCGCGCCTTGCTGGTCGCGCCGCAGGTGTAGAGGCGATCTTTTAATACGTCGAGATAGAAACCGCCCAAGTCTTCCGAGCAGAAACCCTGAATCAGCTGCATCACGGTGTGAAATTCGTAGCGACCGTAGGCATCCACAGCATGCTTCGCCATCGCACGCGTCATGGCGACAGCGTAGCGATCAATCTCGCTCATTTCGTCAAGCGGAACCCTATCCTTCAATACGTCGAAATCAGCGGTATTTGCCAGCAAAAAGCGCAGCGTGTTGCGGATGCGGCGGTAAGTTTCCGTCACCCGTTTCAGGATTTCATCAGACAGCGCAAGCTCGCCCGAATAGTCAGTCGCGGCCACCCACAGTCGCAGAATATCCGCACCCAGCGAGTCGCACACCTTTTGCGGCGCGACGACGTTGCCGAGCGATTTGCTCATTTTGCGACCGTTTTGGTCGACCACAAAACCGTGCGTCAGCAACTGCTCATAAGGCGCGCGGCCATTGATCATGCAGCTCGTCAGTAGCGATGAATGAAACCAGCCGCGATGCTGATCCGAGCCTTCGAGATACATGTCGGCCGGGAACTTAAGCTGCAACGCGTGCGAGCCGCGCAGCACGGTCTCATGCGTGGTGCCGGAGTCAAACCAGACGTCGATCGTGTCTGGATTTTTGATGTAATCCTTCCCTTCGTCGCCGAGAAAGTCCTCGACCGAGAGGCTCTGCCACGCCTCGATGCCGCCCTGCTCGACGCGCTTGGCCACTGCTTCCAAAAGCTCCCCCGTACGCGGATGTAGCGCACCCGTTTCGCGGTGCACGAAGAACGCCATCGGCACCCCCCACTGCCGCTGCCGCGACAGCGTCCAGTCCGGGCGATCGGCGATCATCGCGTGCAGCCGCGCTTTGCCCCACGCGGGAAAAAATTGCGTGGCGTCGATGGCGGCGAGGGAGGTTTGGCGCAGGGTTTTGAGGCTCCCTCCCCCCGGGGGGGAGGGTTGGGGAGAGGGCGTGCGCGTGCTGTCCAAATTTGGAGATACCGCCACTACCCTCTCCCCTAGCCCCTCCCCCCCAGAGGGAGGGGAACGATCCATCCCTGCAAACCACTGGTTCGTAGCACGGTAGATGATCGGCGTGCGGTGCCGCCAGCAGTGCATGTAGCTGTGCGTAAATTTCTCGGCTTTGAACAGCGAGCCCTTCGCACGCATGTGTTCGACGATTTTGGGATTCGCGTCCCAGATCATCAGGCCGCCAAACTCGGGCAGCGATTCCGCGTACTTGCCATCGCCCATCACAGGGGTCAACACGTCAGTGTCGTTCAGGCCATTTTCACGACATGACAAAAAGTCTTCGATGCCGTAGGCTGGCGACGAATGCACGATCCCGGTACCCGTATCGAGCGTGACGTAATCGCCCAAGTACACCGGGCTCAAACGGTCATAAAAGGGATGCTTGAAGTTGATGTGATCGAGCGCCTGCCCGGTGCAAGTCGCAATGACAGTGCCCTGCATGCCCCACGAGGCGAGGCACGCCTCGACACGCTCTTTCGCGAGGATCACCAGGGGCCTCGCAGGATCGGTCGTCTCCACCAGCGCGTATCTGAATTCCGGATGCAGGTTCAGCGCCTGGTTCGCGGGCAGCGTCCAAGGCGTGGTCGTCCAGATGACCAGAAAGCCTAAACCGTGGTGCTCTTCAAGCGACACCTGTCCGGACAGGCCAAACGCTTTCGCCAGTTTGTCGGGCTCCGCAAACGCAAACCCAACGTCAACCGCGATGTCAGTCTTGTCCTGATACTCAACCTCGGCCTCGGCCAACGCCGAGCCACAATCGAAGCACCAATTCACGGGCTTGAGTCCCCGGAACACGTAGCCCGCATCAAAGATCTTCCTCAGCGCGCGGATCTCGTCCGCCTCATTGCGCGGAGTCATCGTGGTGTACGGGTTCTCCCATTCACCGAGCACGCCGAGGCGCATGAAGTCTTTTTTCTGCGTCTCGATCTGCTCCGTGGCGTAGGCGCGGCTCTTCGTTTGCACGTCCTCGGGTGGCAAGCCTTTGCCAAATTTCTTCTCGATCTGGATTTCGATCGGCATGCCGTGACAATCCCAGCCCGGCACGTAAGGCGCGTCGTAGCCCGCCATCAACTTCGACTTGACGACGATGTCTTTCAGTATTTTGTTAACGGCGTGGCCGATATGGATGTCACCGTTGGCGTACGGCGGTCCATCATGCAGCACCCATTTTGGACGGCCCGCCGCTTTGGCGCGGATCGCGTGATAAAGTTTTTTCTCAGTCCATTCAGCTACCCATTTCGGCTCGCGCTTGGCGAGATCGCCGCGCATCGGGAACGGCGTTTCCGGCAGGTTTAATGTGGATTTGGTGGACTGGGTGTCCGGCTTCGCGGGCTTGTTTTCCATTTTTTTAGTTTCAGGCGGCAATCAGGATTCAAATCGTCGTCCCGTGCACGGTAAGGGCAGGGAGCCAGCGTCTTCGGTTGCAACAAAGAGTCGCTGAGCGACGGCGGGCGCACGCATGCTGATGCATGCGAGCGCGGGCAGATCAGCCGCTAATTCGATAGTGCCGCGTTTGTCGGGCAAGCGTCTTGGTGACGCAGAGAGTGAGGAGCAAAGTAACCATTTCGCTATTGTCTCGCACTTTCACCGAAATCATGAGAGGCCGTGCGCAAACACGGCTCGCACTGCCGCGATATCGCGATGCATTTGCGCCGTCATGACCTCGAGCGATTCAAATTTTTCCTCGGCCCGGATGCGTTTCACGAATTCCACGACGATGCGCTTTCCGTACAAATCGCCCCTTTCCTTGGGGTAGTCGAGCAGAAATACTTCGAGCAAAGGCTTACCGTTTTCTTTGACCGTGGGTCGCACCCCGACGTTCGCGGCACCGACAACGGGTTGCCCAGCGGCCACGTCAACACCATACACACGAACGGCGAAAATGCCAGACAGCGGCAGCGGTGTCCACAGCGGCACGTTGATCGTAGGGAAACCGATTGTGCGGCCCAGCTTGTCGCCATGGGCCACTTTGCCCGAGATACGATAAGGGCGACCCAGGATCGCGGCGGCAGTGATGACATCGCCATCGCGCAACGCCTCGCGCGCCAAAGTCGACGAAAAGCGCACATCCATCGCCTTGATCGCGGGCATGACGTAGCACTCAACGCCGTTGACTGCACACCAGGCGTGCAACGTTCTCACGTCGCCTGCACGCCCTTTTCCGTAGCGAAAATCGTCGCCGACGATGACCCATTTGGCGTTGAGTCCGGTCTTCAAAACCGCGTCGCAAAATTCGTCGGGCGGCGTCAAAGCCATCGTGGCATTGAACCGGGCGAGTTGAACGTGATGAATGCCGACCATCCAAATGCAGGCGAGTTTGTCGCGAAGACGCTGCAGTCGAGCGGGCGGCGTTTTGCCTGCGTTGCGAGCGAAAAATTCGCCGGGGGCGGGAGCGAATGTCAGCGCCGCTGGCATCAGATTCCTCTGCCGCGCGGCTTGGCACACCACTTCCAGCATCGCTTGATGACCGCGATGCACGCCGTCGAAATTGCCAATCGTTACTGCGGTGGGGCGAGATGCGAATGCTCCCGGTTGCAGGTCGCGGGCGAGCGTTGGACGTGGAGCGGAAGCGGTCATTCAGTGGGCAGGTGCGCGAAAGTATTGATTTTAGGGCACCTCTAAAAATTCATTTGTGAGGCGCATTGTGTCGTCGCGCGGTGCTCGCGTTTTTGGCAAATGAGTTCACGTACCAGGGCGTACATTCCGCTGCGCCGGCCAGGTTCTTGATGCACGGCATGCGCCGAGAATGACGTCTTCTTGACCCGGAAAAACGCTACGAACGGAGCTAGACCGGCAGGCGCTACCGCTATTTTTCGGGAACGCGTTCTGCGACAACGCCGTTAACCCGAATAGGCAAGCGGGCGCGAATTCCGCATACTCTCGCCATTCCCCAAAATCTCCGGAGACCCCATGCCATTCCGAATCGCCGCACTCTCGCTTTGCGCGGTTGTTTTGTCGACAACAGCACCATCGGTTCAGGCTCAAAACCTGAGCCTGCTTTGCAACGCCACCATCGACTGGTGCGAGCTGATGAAGAACAAATTCGAAGCCGAGACCGGCATCAAGACCAGCATGGTGCGCCGCAGCTCCGGCGAATCGTATGCGCAGGTTCGCGCCGAATCGGCGAACCCGAAGACGGACGTGTGGTGGGCGGGCACGGGCGATCCGCACCTGCAAGCGGCGGCTGAAGGTTTGACCGAGGTCTATAAATCTCCCTCTCTTTCAAAGCTGCAACCGTGGGCGCAAAAAGTAGCCGATGCGTCCGGCAACCGTACCATCGGCATTTACCTCGGCGCACTCGGCTATTCCTACAACGACAAAATGCTGGCCTCGAAAAAGCTCGCTGCACCGAAATGCTGGAGCGATCTGGCCGACCCGAAATACAAAGACGAAGTACAGATGCCAGACCCGAACTCATCGGGCACTGCGTACACCATGCTCGCGACCTTGGTGCAATTGATGGGCGAAGACAAAGCCTTCGCCTTCATGAAATCGATGCACAAAAACGTGAATCAATATACGAAGAGCGGCGTCGCGCCGTCTCAGGCCGTGGGTCGCGGCGAGACGCTCATCGGCGTGTCGTTCATGCATGATCTGATCGTGCCGAAATTGGGCGGCTTCCCGGTCACGCTGGTCACGCCGTGCGAAGGGACAGGCTACGAGATCGGCTCGATGAGCATCCTCAAAGGCGCACGCAACATGACCGAGGCCAAGCGCTTCTATGAATTTGCACTGCGTGCGGACATTCAGTCGCTCGCGCCATCGGTCAAGGCTTATCAGATTCCGTCGAACAAAGAAGCCACTGTTTCTGCCGAATCGATCAAGCCGAGCGACGTCAAACTGATTGACTACGATCAGGCGAAGTACGGATCGAGCGAAGTGCGCAAACACCTGCTCAAACGCTGGACCGATGAGATTTCGGGTGCGCCGCGTTAGTCGATTCTTCCCACAACTGGTTGGCCCCCTCTCCCGTGGTGGGAGAGGGTTGGGGTGAGGGGGTTGGTGGCTGGAGAGCAACGTTACTTCGAGCTGTTTCATCGGGCAGCAACCGCCGCCCTACGCTAGGTTTATGCTTCTTCTGGCGTCATCCTCGGCGACAGCCGGGGATCCAGCGGTGGCACGCCAAGAGGCCATTCATAGCGATTGCGTTTGCCGCCTTTCTGGATTCCCGCTGGTCGCGAGAATGACGGCAAAATATGTCGCCGTTCCATCTCGACCGCAACTCTGAGCACGAAGTGAATCAATCCATCCAGGCCCGCTACCTCTTCGCCCAACACCTAGCCCGCGAAGCAGGCGAACTAGCTCACAAATACTTCCAGAACCTCGATCAAATCGTCGTCGAATCCAAAGGCACACAAGACGAAGTGAGCATCGCCGACCGCGAAACCGAAATCTTCATCCGCGCCAAAATCGCCGAGGCATTCCCCGACGACGGCATCCTCGGCGAAGAAGGCGGCGATGATCGCGACGGCAAGCACATCATCTGGGTGATTGACCCGATTGACGGCACCGCCTGCTTCGTCAACAACATGTTCGCGTGGTGCGTATCGATTGCGGTCGCGATCGATGGCGTGGCAACGATTGGCGCTGTGTTCGATCCCAATGCAAAGGAGCTTTTCCACGCACTGCGCGGACAAAACGCCCACGTCAACGACAAACCCATCCACGTCAAAGAAGTCGCGGATTTCAAAGGCGGCGTGCTCGGCGTCGGTTTCTCGCACCGCTCGCAGCCCGAAGAATTCACGCCGTTTATGCACACCCTGCTCTCTTCCGGCGGCATGTTCATCCGCAACGGTTCCGGCGCGCTGATGCTTTGCTACGTCGCGGCGGGAAGGCTGATTGGCTACTATGAACCGCACATCAATTCGTGGGATTGTCTGGCGGCCATTGCCATCGTGGAGGCTGCAGGCGGGCGCTGCAATGACTTCCTCGCGAACGACGGCATGAGCAAGGGCAACCCGATTCTGGCAGCGGGCCAAACACTTTTTCCGCTACTTGTCTCGGCCACCGCAAAGCCCCTATAGCTTTTCATTGAAAGCACGTTTTTATAGGGGCTAACGCTTATTTTTGGTAAAAGTCGATTTACGGTGAAATTGGCGTTTAGCCCCAATGCCTCCTTCGGTTCAGCAAAAAGCTGTGTTGTTATTCGTCGGCAATGCCTTCCCGCCCATCTCGCGTCCATCTCGCCCCCCCGCTTCAAAAACAGCAGCCCACTGGCACGCTTTGCCACGAAAACGCGTCTTAGCCACCACGAGGGCATTCCGCCCTCACGCTGCTCGGTTTGACGCACGGCGTCGCCGATGTTCACAGATAACCTGGGAGAATGAAATGAAACATTGGTTGAAAGCGCTCCTGCTGATCGCGCCGCTGGCAGTTCTGGCACTCGGCCGCACGCAGGTGGCTCACGCCATCACCGACGGCGACCCTGATGGCACGGGTCACCCGCACGTCGGGCTGCTGGTGTTCGATGTGGCGGGGCACCCGGCCTTTCGCTGCTCAGGCACGCTGCTCGCGCCCACGATCCTGTTAACGGCGGGACATTGCACCCACGGCACCTCGGGCGGCCGCGTGTGGTTTGAAGCCGACATCCAGTCGCAACAGGCAGCGCTGGGCTACCCCACCGGCGGCGCAACCAGCGTCGCATTTTGCGGCATCGCCACCCACCCCGATTTCACCGACAACGCATTTGTGCTACGTGATGTGGGCGTCGTTACGCTCTGTACTCCGGTGATCCGCAGCACCTATGGTGCCCTGCCGACGGTCAATCAACTCGATGCGCTGAAAACCCGGCGCGGCACGCAGGACGTGTCATTCACGGCGGTCGGCTACGGTCTGCAAAAAAGTTTTCCGGATGCAGCATCGTTTCAAACTTCAGCGCTCAAAATCCGCATGGTCGCCACGCCGAAGCTAAACCAGATCAACGTGCCCGGTTTCACGGGTGATTTTTCGTTGTTGTTGTCGAATAACGCTCACACTGGCGGTACTTGCTTCGGTGATTCCGGCGGCCCAAATTTCCTGGGCAGCAGCAATGTCGTCGCCGGCGTCACCTCATTCGGTATTAACGGCAACTGCGCAGGCACCGGCGGCGTGTTCCGGATGGATCGCCAGAACGTGCTCGATTTTGTGAACGCGTTCCTTCCGTAGCACTGTCCTGTAGTCTTCGTAGGGTGGGCAGCCCCTGCCCACCAAGCCGTTCCGCGAACGAACGCGTGGGCACGGGGTGCCCACCCTACGGCCCTACGGCCCCGGACATCGCGGCGGCGCACTATCATGCATGATCTTTTCCAGCGCCGCTTCGATCATGACCCAACTAACCGCCCTCAGCAACCACCAAATCCGCCTAGCCGCCCGCCCCGTCGGCCTGCCCAAGCGCGACGGCTGGAGCTTCACCACCGAGGCGGTCGCCGAACCTGCCGCCAATGGCATCGTGGTCAAAACGCTCTCGCTCTCGCTCGACCCCGCGATGCGCGGCTGGATGAACGAAGGCAAGAGCTACATCCCGCCGGTTGCCATCGGTGAGGTCATGCGCGCGGGCGGCATCGGCAAAGTGATCGTGTCGGCCAACCCCAAATTCGCCATCGGCGACACCGTCACCGGACAGCTTGGCGTGCAGGAATATGCGGCGTTTGACGAAGTCGGCATCAAGCGCGGTGGCGTCAACAAAATCGACCTGCGCGTCGGCAGCATCAACCAGTGGCTCAATGTCCTCGGCATGCCCGGCATGACCGGCTACTTCGGCCTCATGGATGTCGGCCAACCCGGCCTCACCAAGGCAGGCGAAACCGTCGTCGTCTCCGGCGCAGCCGGCGCGGTCGGGCAAACCGTCGGCCAGCTCGCCAAGATTAAAGGCTGCCGCGTGGTCGGCATCGCGGGCGGCAAAGCGAAATGCGATTGGGTGGTAAATGAGCTCGGCTTCGACGCCTGCATCGACTACAAGGCGTCACCCAGTTCAGTGAAGGACGGCCTCAAGGAACACTGCCCGAACGGCGTCGACATCTACTTCGACAACGTCGGCGGCGAAATCCTCGACACCGTGCTCACCCGCATCAACAAAAAAGCCCGCATCATCATCTGCGGTGCCATCAGCCAGTACAACAACACGACAGCCGTTCAAGGCCCAAAAAACTACCTCTCGCTACTCGTCAACCGCGCGCGCATGGAAGGCATCGTCGTCTTCGATTACGCCGATCGCTACGGCGTCGCCATCGCTGAAATGGCCGGGTATTTACGCGACGGAAAAATGAAATCGAAGGAAGATGTTGTTGTTGGGCTCGACACGTTCCCGGAATCGCTTCTCAAGCTTTTTAATGGCGAGAATTTTGGGAAATTGGTTTTGCAAGTCGCTGGGGGTAGTTAGTCCGGCGAATATCCTCACCCAAACTTGCTATAGCTGTATATAAATACATGTAATCGGTATTATTGCAACGCCTTGTGAAATTCGAACGAGGCGGGTGAGTGTGATGAGACTTGCCAAATATCCCAATTTAGGATAATATTCATTTATGTTTCCCAAAAAACTCGCTCACGTTCAGGCACCTCCCATCAAGATTCAAGGCATAAAGACCAAACTTTGCGATTGGATCGCGAACTCAATAAGCTGGAACGAATCCGGCCGATGGATCGAGCCATTTCTTGGATCGGGCGCAGTGGCTTTTAATCTTAGGCCCACACGGGCATTATTGTCGGACACTAATCCTCATATCGTGAAGTTCTACCAAGCGGTTCAGTCGGGCGAGATGACACCTCATTCACTTCGTGCGTTTCTTGAATTTGAAGGGGCGCTGCTTTTGTCAAAAGGGGAGGAGCATTACTATGAGGTTCGTACTCGGTTCAACGAGTCTGGCAGTTCCTTTGACTTTATCTTTCTGAACCGTGCGTCCTTTAACGGGATCATTCGGTTTAATGGCAAGGGGAAGTTCAATACGCCGTTTTGCCGCAAGCCGGAGAGATTTCAACCAGCTTTGATCACACGAATATGCAACCAGGTGGAATGGGCCGCTCGCGTCATGGACGGCCTTGATTGGACGTTTGTGAACTGCGCATGGAACGATGCGCTCTCGTCCCACGGCAATCACGACTTTGTGTATCTGGATCCCCCGTATGTGGGGCGACATACAGACTATTTCAACAATTGGTCAGATGCTGAGGCGGCAGCGCTTGCGTCGGCGGTACGAAATCTTAAGTGCGGATTTGCGTATTCAATGTGGAAAGAAAACATATTCCGTAGCAATGACCATCTCAGCTCTGAGTTCAGCGAGTATGAGGCGCTTACTTTCGAACACTTCTATCACGTTGGTTCAAGCGAATCATTGCGGCATTCGATGCTGGAGGCACT
>JAYVPF010000131.1:0-6552 GCA_043757535.1 Burkholderiales bacterium | reverse complement strand
CGCACCGAAGATGGACTTCATCATCACCGTCTGCGACAACGCAGCGGGCGAGGTTTGTCCGTACTGGCCGGGCATCCCTGCCACCGCACATTGGAGCTACGAAGACCCAGCGGCGGTTGAGGGCAGCGACGAACAAAAGCGCGATTCGTTTCACAAGGTGTTCCAGCAAATCGCAGCACGCACGCGGCTCTTCGCCGCGCTACCGCTTGAGTCGCTCGACGCGTTGGCGATCCAGCGCGAACTGAAAGCTATCGGCGACACCGCATCCGTCGCCGCATGAGGCCAGCGCCTCCGGTGCCTCCCGCACTGCTCGGCAAGCGCCTCGCCGCCGAAGCGCTGGGCTCGTTATTGCTCGCCTGTGTCGTCATCGGCAGCGGCATCATGGCGGAGCGGTTGGCGGCCGGCAATGCAGGCGTCGCGCTCATCGGCAACACGCTGGCGACGGTCACGTTACTAGGCGTCTTGATCTACACGCTCGCCCCGATTTCCGGGGCGCATTTCAATCCGGTCGTGTCGCTCATCATGGCATTGCGTCGAGAACTGAACGTGCGTGATTTCATCGCCTACGTGCTGACGCAAGTCATTGCGATGCTTGCAGGCGCGATGCTCGCACACGCCATGTTCGGACTCGCGCTCGTGCAGACGTCGGCGCACATACGCTCGTCGCTCGGCGAAGGCATTGGCGAATTCGTCGCCACGTTTGTTTTGCTATTCACCATCCTCGGCACCATCCGCCGAAACCCCGATCTCACCGCGCTCACCGTCCCCGCCGCGATCACGGCGGGCTATTGGTTCACCTCCTCCACCTCGTTCGCCAATCCAGCGATCACGATTGCCCGCTCAATCACCGATTCGTTCTCGGGCATCGCCCCCGATAGCATCGGCCTTTTCGTGGTGGCGCAATGTGGGGGAGCTGGGCTCGGAGCATGGGTCGCGAGATCAATCTGGATCGACGACTCAGGCTAATAGCTTTTTGACGCAATGGCGTTTTCATCGGTTCTGTCGGCTATTTATGGCGTAAGTCGATAAGTGCTGTTTTTCGCCTTAAGCCCCCATAAAATGAGCCTTGCAGGATAAAGCTGGTGTTCCGGTGTTCGCCGAAACGCCGTGCGCGAGCGGGGTCGTGCCTACCGGCGTTGCGGGGTGGGTCGCACTCGCTAACATCGCGGCATGACGCAAAACATCACCGCAGTCAGCACTGTCCGCCGCTACCGACCGCAACTGAGCAACGCCGCGCGCCCCTCTACCTTTGAGGTCGCGACCAAGGACGAACATGGCGCGCAAGGCACCGCCTTTGTCGCGGGTGAACATCCGCTGACGATCTACGTCGACAAGCGCGAAATTCTCACACTGATGACGTTGGGCGCGGCACCGGAGGCGCTGGTGATTGGCTATCTGCGCAATCAGCGGCTGGTGGATTCCATTGCTGAACTGGTCGCGGTGCAGATCGACTGGGAGGTCAACGCCGCGTCCGTCTACACAAAACACGGCCTGATCGATCTCGATGAAAAGATGGCCCATCGCACAAAGACCACGGGCTGCGGCAGTGGCACCGTGTTTGGCGATTTGATGGCCGACATTGACGATATTCTTCTCTCAGCCGACGCGCAGCTGACGCAGAGCACGCTCTACGCGCTATCCGAACTCGTGCGCAAACACGAGACGATTTACAAACAGGCAGGTGCGGTGCATGGCTGCGCCCTCTTCAGCGCGACGCCGGAGCTGCTCTACTTTGTTGAGGACGTGGGACGCCACAACGCGGTGGACGCGATTGCCGGAATGATGTGGCTCGACGGCGTGGACGGCGGCGACAAGATTTTCTACACAACTGGTCGGCTCACCAGCGAAATGGTGATCAAGGCGGCGCAGATGGGCGTGCCGTTTCTGGTGTCGCGCTCGGGCCTCACGCAAATGGGCTATGAGATCGCAAAACGGGTCGGCATGACGATGATTGGCCGTGCTGTGAACAAGCATTTTTTGCTGTTCAACGATCCAGGGCGGTTTGTTTTTGATGTGGCTTCAGCCGCGACGTCGAAATGAACGGCATCACGGGCCTCGTATTGGCCGGCGGCATGGGCCGACGCATGGATTCGCGTGACAAAGGGCTGGTTGCTTTTCGCGGCAAACCGATGGTCGCGCACGTTATCGAACGGCTTGCGTCGCAGGTAGAGACGCTAGTCGTCAACGCCAATCGCAATCTCGATCAATACCGTGCGTTTGGTTTTCCGGTAGTGAGCGATGAGGTGAGCGGCTACGCGGGGCCGCTCGCGGGTCTGCATGCAGGTTTGCGGGTGTGCGCTACACCGTTGATTGTCACGGCACCATGCGATTCGCCGTTTCTGCCAACCGATCTGGTTGCGCGGCTGCAAGCGGCACTCGAAGAAAATATCGCAGAACTCGCGGTCGCAAAAACCGGCAATCAGGCGCATCCTGTGTTCGCGCTATGCGGCACCACGCTTCTGCCCAGTCTCACGGCCTTCCTCGAATCAAGTGGCAGAAAGATCGATGTCTGGTACTCGGCGCATCGCGTCGTTGAAGTGCAATTTGAGGACGAAGCCGCGTTTGCCAACATCAATACGATTGACGAGTTAAAGCATCTGCAATAGCACGCTCCGTTCATTTGCGATCTGCGCTATGAATTGATCGTGGCCACCCAAAAACTCACCTACATCCTGCGACCGTCGCTGCCGCGTCGGGCCGTAGTGTGGTTTCCGAAATTTGCCAATCAGCGCGTGATTGATGAGTTTCGTGGCAGCC
This sequence comes from Burkholderiales bacterium, assembly GCA_043757535.1. Lineage (GTDB taxonomy): Bacteria > Pseudomonadota > Gammaproteobacteria > Burkholderiales > Casimicrobiaceae > Casimicrobium. The sequence goes on along the minus strand of JAYVPF010000131.1, from coordinate 3,795 downwards.
GCGATCCACTGGGCAATTTGATCCCACCACACATCTCGCTGGTGTTCCCGTTCCACTCACGGCTCACGCTGGATCAACTCGCCGCTCATGTACAAAAAGTAGTGCGCCGCTGGTCGCCGTTCCCGGTGGTGATGACGGGGGCATGGGCCGCGCAAAACGAATTTGTCGGTCTCGCCACGCAAGTCGGGCGCGACGCCTTGACCGAGATCCATGATCGCTTGTACCTCGGCCCGCTCAATGAATTTTTACGCCCAGAATTTGAGTACGAACCGCACATCACGCTCGCACGCGCGTCGCAACTGAATCAATTCGAATCGTTTGACCGCGCGGCCACGCTGATCACCCGCGACAGCTTTCGCGACGTACTGAAAAAACTCACGATCGTGCAAGTCGAAACCGACAGCGTTGCCGTGGTTGAGCGGGAAATTTACCTCTAGTGTCAGGGCGCTACACTTCAAGCTAATCAGGAGACGATCAATGAAACTTTCGACGCTATGCCACGACGGAAAGTCATCCGCGCACGGCAATTTTGCAGCGGTCATCGCGGGCAGCGTGCTAGCAGCGTTTGGCTGGTCTGCCGCAGCCTGCGCGGAGGACACATCTCCCGATTTCAAGCTCACTGCGACCGGTTTCAAATTCAGCGAAAACGGCTCTGGTGTTGACGTCAACCTTCGTCACAGCTCAGATTATGGCAACGCATGGATCGGCTACTTTCGTGCACCGAAGCTCGACGCCAATCAATGGCGTAGCGGTTGGGATCGCAGTTTTGGCGAGGCTATTCGCGTGCAGCCGTCAGTGCAAATCGCCTCGGGCGGATTCGTGGGCGGTAGCATCAATCTGGAAACCGGTGAGCGCTGGTTTGCCGGTGTTGGGTTCGGGCGCACCAATCTGCGCCCCTACTTCAATCTGAATTTCGATCCGAACGATTCATGGTCCCTGGTTGGCGGATATCGCGGCGAAAACGGGCAGAGCTATTCGGCCTCCTACATCCGCGACAACCGCGAAAATCCCGATCAGCAACACTTCCATCTCACCTCACGCACACCGCTTGAGGGCAAGGAGCGCCTGACCCTTGACCTCCTCTACAAGCGAGGTCTAGTCGATGGCCAGCGCATCGCGAAGGTCGGTGGCACAGTGACTTACGACTGGCCGAATTTTTTTGTACGCGTCGCCTTCGACCCGAACACCAACTTTACGTCAGACAACGTATGGCGTTTGAGTGTTGGCACGCGGTTCTAGCCTCATACAGCGACTACGCCCGCTCCTGACTCAGGTTTGCCCGCTGCGGCGTCCGGCCGAGAAAACCACGATACATAAAGCGCTGGCAACACCACCAGCGTCAACAGCGTCGCTGTGAACAATCCGCCGATCACCACGATTGCAAGCGGACGTTGCGTCTCCGCGCCGATGTCGTGCGAAAGTGCCATCGGCAACAATCCAAAAGCCGCCAACAGCGCGGTCATCAAAACCGTACGCAAACGAGCAATCGAGCCTTCGCGAACAGCGTCGGCGACCGATTTTCCAGTCGCCTCAAGCTGCTGAAACACCGACACCATCACCACGCCGTTCAGCACAGCCTGGCCTGAAAGTGCGATGAAACCGATAGCAGCCGACACCGACAACGGAATCGAAAAAATCCACAGCGCAACAAACCCGCCAACCAGGGCCAGCGGCACATTGATCAGAATGAGCACAGCGCGTTTGAACGAGCCAAACGCATCAAACAACAGCACAAAAATCAGTAGCAGTGAAATCGGCACAACGAGTGCCAACCGCTTCATTGCACGCTCCTGATTTTCAAATTCACCCGACCACGCGATCGTTTGCCCCGCACCGAGTTTTACGTTTTTTTCGACGATAGTCTGCATGTCGGCTACCACCGATCCCATGTCGCGATTCTTGATGAAAATGCCAATGGCCATCATGCGACGTCCACCTTCGCGAGCAATGTCCATTGCCCCTGCCGATTCGCGAATCGTCGCAACGGCACCGAGCGCTACATAACCACCATCGGGCGTTGCAATTGGAATCGCCGGGAGCGAATCGATGGCGCGCCGCTCATCGGGTAGGCGAACCGCAACCGCGAACTTCCGCTCGCCTTCCCAAAGTTGCGTAGCAACTTTACCTGCCAACGCAGACTCGATGACATCCTGCACATCGCCTACATTCAGACCCGCGCGCGCAGCACGCGCGCGATCAATATCAATAAGCAGGTGCGGCACTTCTCCGGCGCGATCAATTTCCGCGCGAAACACGCCGCGTACTTGTTTGATTTCGCGCTCAATCGCCTCGGTCGTTTTCTTTATTTCAGCGAGATCATCACCGGAAACTTTGATCACAATCTGCCCATCAATTTGCGAAATTGATTCAAGCACGTTGTCGCGAATGGGCTGCGAGAAACTCGGCTCCATGCTCGGAATCGCGGAGACAGCTTTGTCCATCTCGTCAAGCAGGCGCTCCTTGGTGTAGCCCTTGCGCCAAGTCTCCACTGGTTTCAAACCAACGAATGCTTCGAACATGCTGATCGTCTTTGGATCTGTTCCATCTTCGGGTTGACCGGCTTTGGACACTACGGTTTCTACCTCGGGAACTGAGCGCAGGGCCATGCGCACTCTCCGCGCGACACGATCCGCCTCAACCGTAGAAATGCTGGCCGGAAGGCGCAGATTGACCCAGATTGTCCCTTCGTTGAGCTCCGGCAAAAACTCTGAACCTAGCCTGCTGGCACACACCACCGAAACTGCAAACGTCGCGACACCCAGCAGCATTACGGTGCGCCGATTCGTGATTGCCCACTGGAGCACAGGCGTATAAATTTTCTTGCTGCTCGCGACCACAAAATTATCGTGATGCGGCACTTTTTTGCGAAGCATCCAGAACGCCAAAAGCGGAACCAGCGTAAGCGAAAAAATGAGCGCCCCAATGAGCGCCGTTGTGACCGACAGCGCCATCGGCTGAAATATGCGGCCTTCATGCCGCTGCAGCGCAAAGATCGGAATGTGCGCCGCGATGATGATGAGCATCGAGAACAATGTCGGCCGTCCCACCTCATTCGAGGCGTCCACGATTACGGTGCGCCGCTCGTCCTGGGTCATGCCTTCAGGCTGCTGCGACAGTCGCTGCAAAATGTTTTCAATCACGATGACAGCGCCATCGACGATGATGCCGAAATCCATCGCGCCCAACGACAGCAGGTTCGCCGGAATGCCCATGATCTTAAGGCCCAAAAAGGTGGCCAGCAACGCTAGCGGAATCACGACGACCACCGCCAGACTGGCACGAAAGTTCGATAGGAAAATGTAGAGCACGATGGAGACGAGCAGCGCCCCTTCGACCAGATTACGAAACACCGTTGACAGCGTCTTTCCCATGAGCCAAGTGCGGTCGTAGTAGGGCTCAATCTTCATGCCCGGTGGCAGGCCTTTGGCGTTCAGTTTTTCGATGGTCGCCTTCACACCTTTGAGCACTTCGCTCGGGTTCTCGCCCTTGCGCATCACGACGATGCCGGTAACAACATCATCGTCTTCGTCCTGACCGACCACGCCTAATCGCGGTACGGCACCAATCTTTACCTGCGCTACATCACGAATCAAAATCGGCGTGCCACCACGCGACGACAGCACAATTTGCCCAATATCATCAACCGAGCGCAAGAGACCGATTCCGCGAATCGCATACTGTTGCGCGCCTTGCGCAATGTAGCTACCGCCCGCGTTCGAGTTGCCACGACCGAGCGCATCGAGCAGATTCTGAAACGTCAGCTTGTAGGCGCGCAGTTTGTCCAGATCAGGTTGC
>JAYVPF010000130.1:0-24757 GCA_043757535.1 Burkholderiales bacterium | reverse complement strand
AAACGTTAGCCACGTTGTCTTTCCATGGCAGTTCGCAAGATTCGGGCCTACGCGGCCACCAATCCGCGCGGAATTGAATCCAGCAATTTGCGCGTGTAGGCTGCCTGCGGTGCCGCGTAAATGGCGTCGGAGTCGCCCTGCTCCACCACAATGCCCTCAGACATCACCAACACCTCGTCGCTCATGTACTTCACAACCGCCAGATCGTGCGAGATAAAGATGTAGGACATACCGAATTCGTCCTGCAGGTCTTGTAGAAGATTCAGGACTTGCGCCTGCACGGAGACATCCAGCGCGGAGACCGATTCGTCACAAATCAAAAGCTCCGGCTTCATGGTCAGGCAACGCGCGATGGCGATGCGTTGACGCTGTCCGCCGGAGAATTCGTGTGGATATTTGTAGAAGCTCATCTCGGACAAACCCACCTTCGCCAGCAATTCGAACGCGAGCTTGGCGCGCTCCTCCCCGTTGGTGCCGATGCCGTGAATCAGCATCGGCTCACAGACGATTTGCCCAACTGTGAAGCGCGGATTGAGCGACGCGTACGGGTTCTGAAAAATGATCTGGATGCGTTTTTTGTACGGCAGAAATTCCTTTTCGCTCATCGCAAAAATGTTCTTGCCGTGGAACCACGCCTCGCCCTGAGTCGCGTCATGCAATTTCATGATGGTCAGGCCAACCGTGGTTTTGCCGGAGCCGGATTCGCCCACGACACCCAGCGTTTTGCCCTTGCGCAGCTTGAATGACACGTCCTTGGCTGCATGGAACACGCGCTTGCCGAACAGGCCTTCGCGCGAAGTGAAATCCTTGCACAAACCCTTCACTTCGAGGATGACCGGATCGGTATCTTTGACGCCGCGCGTACGCTGCTCCAGACGCATCGCATCGGCGCGCCCGGCCATGAAGTCATCAATCACCGGCAAACGTTTGGGACGCGAATCCACGACCGGACGGCATGCCAGCAGCGCTCGCGTGTAATCGTCCTTCGGGGCTGAGAACACATCCAACGCCCGCCCCTGTTCACGAATTTCGCCATTGCGCATGACAACGACGTGATCGGCAATGTCGCCCACCACCGCAAGATCATGCGTGATGAACAGCACGCTCATGCCGCGCTTCTTTTGCAGGTCACCGATCAGATCAAGAATCTGTTTTTGAATCGTCACATCAAGCGCCGTCGTCGGCTCATCCGCGATCAACAGTTTTGGTTCGCACGCAATCGCCATCGCGATCATTACGCGCTGTTGCTGCCCGCCGGACATCTCATGCGGGTAGCTGTCGATCTTGATTGACGGCTCCGGAATTCCAACTTCGGTCAACAGCGCAATCGCACGGTCGCGCGACGCCTTTCCTGAGAGACCCATGTGCTCGTTCAACACTTCTTCAATCTGGTAACCAACACGAAACACAGGGTTCAGCGAACTCATCGGCTCCTGAAAAATCATCGATATTTCACTACCGCGTAAGGCACGCTTCTGCGCATTCGAGAATTTGAGCAAGTTCTTGCCCTCAAACTCGATGACACTCGCTTTGTCGATCGTCGCGTTTTCTTTCGGCAGCAATCCGAGGATCGCCAGCGAGGTCACCGACTTGCCAGAACCGGATTCGCCTACGAGTGCGACGGTTTGGTTCGGCATCACATCAAACGAAATACCCTTCAACGCGTCGAACGAATTTTTCTTGTCGAGACGAAATTTAACGCGGAGGTTTTTGACGGAGAGGAGTGGAGTGGTCATATTAATTTGTCATCCTGAGGCGTACGTGAAGGATCAGGTGGGGCATCGCCTTATTCTGATTCAGCAAAAAAATTGGGCATCCAAACTGATCCTTCGCTGGTGGCTCAGGATGACAGCGTGGAATTAAGCGGACAACTATCAATCTCAAACACCTGCTGTCATCCTGAGGCTCTGCGAAGGATCACTTGGGGGAACAGGAGACTCTGCTATCGCAAAAAAAAGGGGAACACAACGTGCTCCTTCGCAGAGCCTCAAGATGACAGTGGTTTTGGAAACCAACGTGAAGCCAAATCCTCCCAATTGGGATTGGTCGATTCGATGAGTTCGATTTTTCGCGCACGTCGCCAGCCTTTCCATTGCTTTTCGCGTTCAATCGCCACGCGAATGTCATCGGTTTGTTCGAAGTAAACAAGTTGCTGTAATCCATACTTTTTACTGAATCCTTCAAACAGACCATTTTTGTGTTGGTACATACGCTGTTCCAGATGACTAGTCACACCAATGTAGAGTGTCTTTGCAACATTGGTCACTATGTAGACGGCACAGTTCATCCAACCTGATCCTTCGCCTCGCTCAGGATGACATTTACTTCAACTTCGGATCGAGCGCGTCACGCAGCGCATCAGTGAACAGACTGAATGCGGTCACGAGCACCGCCATGAAGGCAGTCGCTGCCGCAAGCTGCCACCAATAACCGAGAATTAACTCGTTCTGTGATTCGTTCAGCATCGAGCCCCAACTCACCACGTCCACCGGCACACCGAAGCCGAGGAACGATAGGATCACCTCAGACTTGATAAAGAGCACGACGTGCAACGAAAGCTGCACCAACACGACGTGCGAGATGTTCGGAAAAATATGCACGAACATGCGCCGCGCATGCGACGCGCCAATCGCGTTGGCCGCACGCACGTAGTCACGCGCCTTGTGCTTCAGGTACTCGGCGCGCACCAAACGGAAGATGCTGGTCCAGCCGGTCAGACCGAGTATGAGTACGACGGTAACCACACCTTTCTGCTTGAGCACCGCCGCAATGGCGAGCACCAACAGGATGTACGGAATCGAGCTAAAGATCGAGTAGAACCAATTCAGCGCGTCATCGGTTTTGCCGCCGTAGTAACCGGCCAGCGCGCCGAGCAGCGTGCCCATGATCGTCGCGACGATGGCGGCGGCGAAGCCCACGAGGATCGATGTCTCGGAGCCTTGAATGACTTTTGCGAGCACATCGCGGCCCCATTTGTCGGCACCAAACGGCAGATAGTCGAGGCGCTTTTCCTCAATCACTGTCGCTGCACCATCGCCGGTGCGACCCAGTTGCTTGCGCAGTTCTGCCATCACGTCCGCCAGCGGATCAACGATTTTGATACCGGAGTCAACCGCTGCACCGGTGGATTGCCCGAGCTGCGTTTTGAGTTCGTTGATGGTGTCACGCAGTGGATCGCGATCATTGATGAACTCTGGCTTCGCGGCAGCGCCATCGACGGCTGGGCCCGAATCTACGGTGCCCGCTTTTAGGTCGGACGGCGGCTTGTGACTGTCCTTGAACAGCGTCGGCGGTGCGTAGTTAATCGCGATTTCACGGTTCCAGTCTTTGGCGACGAGGCCGAAAAACGCGGCGAGCGAGAGCAGCAAAAAGAAGATCACTACGATCATCGAAACGATGGCGATGCGATCCGCCAGCAGGCGCTTCCACGCAAGCGCCCATAGACCGGGCGAGCGCTCGATTCCAATTGGGTTCACAGCAACCGCGCTCATTTCAACTCCACCCTTGGATCAACCGCTTTGTAGAGCAAGTCTGCTGCCAGGTTCGCCAGCATCGTGGCCAGCGCCACATAAACGGTCACCGCTTTAATCACCGGGAAGTCCGAGCGCTCGACCGCAAGAATCACCTCTCGGCCGATGCCCGGCACCGAGAAGAATCGCTCGATGAGGAACAGACCCACAAGCAATCCCGGCAACTGAATCATGAGATTCGTAATGATCGGAATCGACGCATTGCGCAGCACGTGCACAAACATCACCCGGTTCTCCGACAAGCCCTTGGCGCGCGCGGTGCGCACGTAATCCTGATTGACTTCATCGAGCAAAAACGTGCGGTACAAACGAATGTTCGGCGCGAGCGATACCACCAGCGCAATCAGTACCGGCAAGGCGGCAAACTTGAACAAATTCTCGAAGAACCCGTTGCCCCAACCCTGCACCGGGAACCAGCCAAATTTGTACGCCAGCACATACTGAAACACGATGATGTAGACGAGGATCGAGATCGACTGCGCCACCGTGCAGGTCACCATCGCGGCGCGATCCGTGAACGATCCGCGAACATACGCCACTGCCAGTGCGACGCACACTGCGATCATCGTTTCAAGAATCAGCAATGGAATACCGATCATGAGCGAAGCTGGCAAGCGCGTTGCGAAGATGCGCGACACGACTTCGTTGGTGCTCCAGCTTGATCCGAAATCAAAGGTCACCACCTGCTTCACAAAGATCAGCAGCTGCACCCAATACGGCTCATCAATGCCCAGCTGCTTGCGAATGTTCGCGATTTGCTCAGGGTTGGAAATCTTGCCCGCAAGCAGATAAGCCGGGTCGCCACCGACCACGTTAAACAGGAAAAAAATCAGCAGAATCACCCCTGCCATGGTCGGCAGGATCTGCCACAAACGCCTTACGATATACGCCATCATGGCTTATTTACCCTTCCCTGAGTTGGCCATGTTGACATCGAAATACATCCACTCGGAGAGCAGAATCGGGTGCTTTTTGTAGCCGATCACCCACGGGTAAATCATCTGGTTGCGGTAGCGCGTAACCCCCAGCACCCACGGCGTGTCGGCCTCGAATTGCTTCTGCATCTCCATGTACAGTTTGTCGCGCTCAGGGCCATCGGGCAACAATGCCGATTGCTCGTAGAGTTTGTCAAACGCTGCGCTCTTGTAGCAACCGTTGTTCGATTCGCCAATGTTCTTGCTGTAGAGCAATTGCATGAAGTTGTCGCCGTCAGGATAGTCGGCAATCCACGCCGCGCCGCGAATGGAAATCTGACAGCGCTTCTCGCGTTTGATCGAATCGGCGAACTTCTCCTTCTCGGCCTCGTAGCGAATGCCAATCGCGTCCATATTCTTTTTGTACAGCTCGTCGAATTCGCGCTCAATTGCGGCCGGCGTTGAGGTGTACTTGAACACGAACGGCTTTCCCTCCGGCGTGTTGCGGAGCCCGTCTGCCCCCTTTTTGTAACCAAATTTATCGAGCAACGCATTGGCCAGCGCCGGGTTGTAGCTGATGTTCGACGCGAAGTCCGCTTTGTGACCGGCCACGCCCGGCGGCACCAAAAACTCCGCCCGTACCGCGTTGCCTTTGCGAATAATTTCGATTTCTTCTTCGCGATTAATCGCCATTGCGACCGCACGACGAAGCGCTACTTTGTGTGCCTCAGGACCGCCCCAGATCGGGTCGTTCCACTGGAAATAGGTGTAGGTGTACTCAGGATCGAGTGATCGCTGAACGCGCACACCTTCCGCCGCCAAGTCCGGCGCTACTTTGCCGCCGGGTAGGGCCTGTTTGATGAACGATTGCGGCATGTTTAGCACGTCAAGCTGCTTGTTCTTGAACGCGAGCCATCGGGTCTGTTCTTCCTCGATAGGATAGAACTCCACGCGGTCAATCTGCGCCAGCGGTTTGCCCTGCATCGCTTTGACCACGACCTCGTCGTACGGATCCTTGCCCGAGGGCTTGAAGTCCCATGTTCCGCCGCGCCAATTCGGGTTTTTTTCAAGCACGATGCGCTGTCCGCGCACCCACTCTTTGAGGTAGTAGGCGCTTGAACCAATTGGATGACTCAATACGTCGTTCGGGTATTTCTCAACGACTTCGCGGGCAACGATGCCCATTGCCACGTGCGCAAGCACATAGCCAAAGTTGTAGTCAGGCTTGGTTAAAGAAATCCTGAGCGTGTGGGGGTCGACGATTTCCAGCCCTTCAACCGGCGTGTCCCAAGCCAGGCCGTCGGCTTTTTTGCCCTTTTCGTACCACGCGTTGAGGCCGACAATCTTGCCGTCAATCAGGAACCGCCAGACCGGTTTCAACGAGTCATCGAAGTGACGTTTGAACGAATAAGCGACGTCGTTGGCGGTCAGTTCGCGTTTTTTGCCCCCGAAGGCTTCATGAGGCGAAAAATACACGCCTTTCATCAACTTGATCGTCCAGCGCTTGCCGCCGTCTTCAATGATTGGCATCTCGGTTGCAATCTTGGGCACCAGCTTGGCCGGTTGCGCGAGGTAGTCGTAGGTCAGGATCGTGTCGAAAATGCCGTCGATGATGATGCTGGAATAGAGATCATGCGCGGTGACCGGGTCAAAACCGGATTCCGCGACGGGGAAATTAAGACGCACCACTTTTTTGCCATCAGGCGACTGCACCGGTGAGGCGGCGCTCGCGCCCGACGCACTTCCGGCTGATTGCGGTGAATCGCCACATCCGCTCATGCTGGCAAGGGTTGCAAAAGCGCCCAATCCGACGCCGCCGATCAGGCAGGTCGTAAGCACTTGCCTCAGGTGCGCGATAAGGCGCGAGGTGAGAGGCCAAGTTGTCATGGTATTTCCCGGTCTCGTGAACCGTAATTAACTTCGAATTTCGATTGTAAGGGCGGGGCGAGCTTGCGCCGGGGCGGGGTTCTCCGATACGGCGGCGAAAATTGCCGATTCGCAGTTGGCGTCGCTGCTGCGTTGCTTATCAGCTTTTTCGTGAAAGGACGTTTTTATCAGGGCTGACTGGCCATTTCTTTTAAAGTCGATAATTAGCTTTTTTCGACTTAAGCCCCTATAAAACAGTCATTTCATGAAAAAGCTGTACCGACAGTGCAACTGTAGGAGCGGCTTGCCGAGACCCAACGTAGCTGTCTATTCACCGTGGTCGCGGTACGCCGCTCATACAGTGCACGGCATCACCGTTTCGATAACCGCGTCAACTGCGGCGCAAGCCCGATGATCGCCATGCCGACCAGCGTCACCGTGTCTGGCACGGCGTCGAACACCAGCCAGCCGAGGGCAACCGAAAGCATGAGTTGCATGTACATCCACGGCGCAATCACCGGGGCCGAAGCAAGGCTGTAGGCGCGAATCAGCAACAAATGCCCAAACGCGCCGAGCACGCCAGTCATCGCGAACACCAGCCACGACAGCGGCTCCACGCGGGCCATCCAGCCGCTCTCCCACCAGAACGGCATCGCCACCGTCATGACCAGCGCGCCCACCATGCCCGCGAACAAGAGCTGCGTGCTGGTGCGCTCGGCGTGGCTAAGTGACGCCGAGGCCGCGCGCGTGAGCGTTTGATACGCTGCGTTGCAGCAGGCCGCCGCGAACACAAGGCCGAGGCCGACAGCCGACAAATTGCTGCCCGGTCGTACCACCACGAGCACGCCAGCAAAGCCCAGCGCGATAGCGATGATGGCCCAACGCGTCGGTTTTTCTTTAAGCAGCCACGCTGACAAACCGGTCGTAAAAATGGGCGTCAGAAAGAACAACGCGGTGGCCTCAGCCAGCGGCACATACTTGAGCGCTGCGAAGTAGAGGAGCGTCACAGTCAGCATCATCACGCCACGTGCCCACTGAAACGACGGACGCACCGCCCGAAACAGGCGCGCGCCATCGCGCGGGAAAAACAGCACCAGCACCACCAGAAAATGCCCAAAATAGCGCGACCATGTGCTCGCGGCAACCGGGACCCCGTGACCGCCCAGATACTTGCCACTAGCGTCGAGACAAATCAGGAGCGAGAGCCCGCAGAGCATAAGGACGATGGCGCGGCGGTGGGGCTTGTTGTGTGACATTCGGAGACAACTTCTTGCTATTGCGTAAACTTCGGGCGTGTATCGAGCATAGCGCCCGAACGCGAACCCTCCTCCTTCCCTACAAAATTTATTCATGATCATCCCCGTCATTCTGTGCGGCGGAAGCGGCACTCGCCTCTGGCCGCTGTCGCGCACCCACATGCCCAAGCAGCTTCAGGCCGTGCACGGCGACACCACCATGTTGCAGGCGACCGCGCTTCGCCTCGCGGGCTTCGCCGAAGAGTCAGTTGGCGCGCCGGTGGTGGTGTGCAACGATGCGCACCGCTTCATGACGCGACGGCAGTTGCAGGAGGTTGGACTGCATCATTCGACACTGATCGCTGAGCCCGTGGGGCGCAATACGGCGCCCGCATTGACGCTAGCTGCACTCTCGATTGCCGAGCCGGAAGCGGTGATGCTGGTGATGCCTGCGGATCACGTCATACCGGATGTTGAGTCGTTTCGCGCAGCGACTGAAATTGCGGCCATTGCTGCGCATGCGGACGCCTCGGGCGCTGCGTCCATCGTCACGTTCGGCATCGTGCCGACCGAACCTGCGACGGGCTACGGCTACCTGCAAGTGGGCGGCACCAGTGGGTTTCACCCAGCTGCGTTCAACCTTCTTCGCTTCGTCGAAAAACCCACGCTTGACGTTGCCAAAGAATACGTCGATAGCGGGCAATATCTCTGGAACAGCGGACTGTTTGTCGTTCGCGTTTCGGTGTGGTTACAAGCTATGTCTGTGCTCGCGCCCGAGATGCTTGCGGCCTGCAAAGCCTCGTTAGCGCTTGGCAAACGCGTTGGCGACGACTTGCTGCCTGAACGTGAAACCTTCGCCGCCTGCCCGGCAAATTCCATCGACTACGCCGTCATGGAAAAACTCGGCAGCGACTCGGCGCTAAAAATCCTGGGTGCAGTGGTGCCGCTCAATGCAGGCTGGAGCGATGTCGGCGCCTGGGACAGCGCCTGGGCGATTGCAACCAAGGACGCCCACGGCAACGCCAGCATCGGTGAGGCCATGTTCGAGAACTCGCATAACACCTACGTGCGCAGCACCGGCCCTAACGCGCCGGTCATCGCCTGTGTCGGCATCAGCGACGCAGTCATCGTGCACACGCCCGATGCCATTCTGGTCGCGAGCAAAGACTGTGCGCAGGACGTGAAACGCATCGCCAACAAACTCTCTGAACGCAAGGACAGCCGTGCAGAATTGCATCGCAAGGTCTATCGCCCGTGGGGCTGGTACGACTCGCTGGGCTCCGGGCCTGATGGCGCCGGGTTTCAGGTCAAGCACATCGGCGTCTATCCCGGTCAATCGCTCAGTCTGCAACTGCATCACAAGCGCGCTGAACACTGGGTCGTCGTCAAGGGCACGGCGACAATCACCGTCGGCGAATCCGTGCGCGACTACCAACCCAACGAACACGTATTTATTCCACTAGGCGAAGTGCATCGACTGGAGAACAAGACCGATTCTGCCGTTGAAATTGTTGAGGTGCAGCTGGGGAGCTATCTGGGTGAGGATGACATCGTGCGGTTGGCCGATGCCTACAGCCGCGCGACGGTCACGAACGTGGTGAAAATATGACGCTCGGAAAGCGCTGAGTCATCACCTGATGGTGATGTTCGTCTCGTGCAACATATACGGTTCGCCTTCGGGCCATCTCACTTACCGAAAGATTTTTTTCATCTGGGCAAAATCACAGTGAGCGGTGCCACTTCTGGCTCACCATCGAGGGCTAGCTGAGTCGCCCCTGAACCATTAGGGCACCTCTAATAATGCATTTGTGGGGCGCATTAGTTATCGAACGATTTTGTGCGCTGCTCGCCAACAACGGTCAGTACGGCCGCTCGTTTTTCATAAGACATGGCCAAATCGACGGCGCAAGGCGCAGCGGCATCGCGTTTATTCACGTATTTGACATCGCGACCGAGATTGCGACTGAAATAACGCGACCAGTACAGCTCAACATCGGCGATCATGTCCGGATTCCGGAAATAGGTCGGTAATTCGAGATTGTGGGTGAAACCATCGCCACAAATTAGCCACTGCGCCGTACCCGCCGGAAGTAGCTGCGAAACCGATGCTTCCCGCAAACGATCAGACGTCCAGTCTGCGACCGGCCATCGCATCGACATGGTTCTGCTTTGTTCAAAGAAATTCTCGGAATTCTTCGTATTGCTGTACACAAAACTACCGAACAGAAAGGCCAGCGTCATCGCGCCCACATAACGGACGACACGATCCGTCGGAAAGGCCATCAGGCGCGACAGGCAAAAATACAAAAGCAATACGAATGCAAATGCAGAGAAGAAACTTCCCAGGTAAAACTCGACCCCGTCACCTGCCCAGATTCGATAGCGAAGCGTAAAACCGAACAGCACATTGGGTACGAAAACATAACCCAGAAGCACCAAAATCAAAATACCGTTTGCTGTGATTCGTTGTGCAGCGACAGATCGCCGCGCGTTGTCGCCGGTCGCGCCTGAGGCTGCTCCCCATGCCGAAAGAACCGCTGCCACGGCAACGATTGCAACCGCGAAACCGGACGGCGAAAAAGTCTGTTGGCCAAAGTGGCCCATTCGAAAATAGAGTGAGCGCAGGGAAAAATTAAGGATCGGTCTGAGCATTTCGTTCGCTGGCGCGAACGTCAACCCGTCAACCCCCGAGTAGGTGCCGGGAAAAAAGTGCTTGTAACCAGCGTAGAGCACCAGATACGCAGCGACGTAATAAAACAAAACACGACATCGCGGCAGTACCCTGACAATCTCCTGCTTGCTGAGGCGCGGCGAGTTCGACTCCCCGTTGTAGAGATGGAAAAGCATGAACAGCGGGACATACAACAGCAGTATTTCGTACGAAAGTAGCGCCAGAAAGAACACGAAATAAGCCAGATTGGGTGAACTTTGCTTGCGGAAACTTCGAAGCAACAAACCCAGACTGAACATTAACAGCGCACAGCCCAGACCAAACCAAAGTGGCAGTCCATGAAATGGGTTGTATGAGCCGCCAACGGTGTCAAAAAGACAAACGAACAGCGCCAGACAAACGAGCGCAGCAGCGCGCCCGATCAACTCGCGGCACAGACACCAGAACCCCGCAAGCACCATCAAAAATGTATAAATTTTGAACAAGTTCGCAACGACGATACTTTCGCCAACGAATGGCAACATTGCGAGCGGATACAACACGAGTTGGTAGAACCGGCCCTGGAATTTCGCCATCTCAACGGCCGATGCCCACACCCCGCCGGGCGCGATTGCAGCAAACGCGGTATACCCATCATCACCCGACGTAAACGCGCTAAGCAGCAAACGCTTGCAAAGCACTGCGACAAGGATCGCGACGAGAATCACGGCAATCCGGAACATGCTTGCCGACGACAGTCGATTAATAGAAAGACGTTGCATAGTGATCAAAGTGGAGCAGCGATAAGAGTGACGCCAACCAGAATAAGCGCAATACCGAAATAATCACGCGCGCCGAGATGTTCGCCAAAGAAAAACACGGCAGATATCGGCACAATAGCAAATGTCAGCGCGAGCACGGGATACGCTCGCGAGAGCGGATAAGTCTTCAGAGCCCATAGCCATGCGACGGAGGTAAATGCGTACAACGCAACGCCTCCCCAGAAATAACCGTTGAAGAGCAAATCAATATACGACCTCGCCGCATGGTTTTGCTCATCGCGGCTGCCCACCGCGAGCTTGAGCATGACCTGCCCCAGCGACGCGGCAAGCACGATCACCGCAAGTAATGCGAACTTCATTTGCGGGCCTCAGCAACGACGAGCATCTGACCGGCCATAGGCCTGACAGGCGACGATAGGTACGCGCGAATCAGTATCGGAAACACCGGAAGGCGCGACTTGACGGTCAGCGGCAAAAAGTCAGCTTTCACAAACGTCGGTTCATAGCCGTTGACCGCGAGAAAGTCAGGCAACGACACATGCGTCCACACCGACTTGTGCGTGTAATCGTCAAAGTAACTACGATAAGCGTAGTAGAAATTGGGTTGCAGGCAAATCAGTTTTCCGCCGGGCCGCAGCAGACGATGCAAAACAGCAAACACTTTCGCCAGATCATCCGTGGTGAAATGCTCAAAAATATTGCTCGCAAAAATGACATCTACCGAGCTTTCCGGAAGCGACGCGAGCTCAGAGTAGTCCCCGACAATCGTCGCAATGCCGGGTTGGACGGCATTACGTATGCCATCCCACTGATCAAATGCGATTTTTTGTTTGGCGACCACGCCATTGATGAAGTCGCAGTGACCCGCACCAAAGTCCATGACGGTCGCTTC
Organism: Burkholderiales bacterium; assembly: GCA_043757535.1. Lineage (GTDB taxonomy): Bacteria > Pseudomonadota > Gammaproteobacteria > Burkholderiales > Casimicrobiaceae > Casimicrobium. The sequence continues at coordinate 12,888 of JAYVPF010000130.1, read as the reverse complement.
TTTTGGAATAAAGCGCTGCAGGTAGGGCGTGAGCACCGACCAAAGTACGGTGCGTTTCTCGTCAGCCTTAAGCCGCGTGGTGTGATAGTTGTTATCGGACAATGACGCGCCTCCAGCCAATTAGGATTCCCAATATCATGCGGGTGCCTACCTTGATCGCCACGCTGTTCGAAATGTTGCCGCCTTTACTGACGCCCACGCGCTGATGAAATGTGATCGGAACTTCAACAAAGCGGAACCCAGCGCGAATAGCTTGCTCCATCAGGTAAGGATTGAATTCAAGGTTCACCGGCTCTGACAGCAACGGCAGCAGTTGCAGTGCTTTGTCGCGGCGCAGAATCTTAAACGTAGTACCCACATCCGTTAAGGTGGCGTCGCCAAAGTACTTCAGTTCCAGCAATTTCGCAACTGCCAGATTACCGTAATGCATAAACATTGTGATCTGGGTGGCACGCTCTTGAAGCGTCTCAACGATGCGGGTGCCGTTGACGACATCACTATGACGCAGGTAGGGAACCATCTTGTCGAGGTCGTAGGCGCGAAATGTCATATCGCCCTCGCAGATCGCCACAATCGCTGTGTCGTCGAACACCGCCGCTTCTCGCATTGCTCGCCGAACGCAAGCGCCATAGCCCTGTTCAGGCTCGTTGAAAACAATTGCGCCAGCGGCCAGCGCATTCGCCTCAGTTTTATCGCTACTGTTGTTGCTGATGACGATAACGCGAGTAACGTTTTTCTGATTCAAAAAATCCTGAACCGAGGCCGCAATGCTAAGTTCATCGTTGTATGCCGTCAGTGCAACTGTCACGTTCTGGTTTTCCAGAGCACTGTCCACCAGTTGTTTTGCTGCCCGCTTGCGCGACACTGTTCTAAGGTCAGCCAGAAAAAAAATCGCTCCAATGACGATCGGCAGTGCGGAGTACCAGAGCACCAATTCGATCGCGGAGCGACTCAAAACGCTTTGTAAGAACAGCGCCCTGAGAGCGCCTGCGAGAGCGCCTACGGTGTAGAGTCCAACGCCTACTGCAATCAGCAGCGCGCCAGCCAGCGCAAGCGGCGTCGGTTTGCCCGCCAACTGGTTGGTAGTGATTGGCAGTGAAGCGGATGTCTCGTTCGCTTTAACGACGAGTTCTTCTTGAGATTGTGACGTCATGCACGCCTCCGAAATTTTGATAGATGCCTCATTACTTCGAGGCGCGTAGCACTTATTTCCCGACAAGCAACCGGGTATTTGCGATCTAGAAACACTAAAAGATCGCGCCTTGCCGATTGAAAAAATTCTCGCCATGTTTGTGCAATTTTCGCCGGACGCAACGCAGTGGCCCGATCTGCGGTGCTTAGCGCCAAATGATGAGGCAGCTTCTCTGCGAGCGCCAGACGGTACTTCTCTGCAACAACGTAACTGGCCATGTGAAACGCAGAGCGCGTGCGCAGTACTGCTTGACTGGGCGATTCTGCATTCAGTAAACGCAATATTGACGCGGCAAATTCAGACGAAGCCCGATCCCAATCAGGCCAGGATAGCGCCGTAAGCTTCGCACCGTCCTTAAGCCGCTGCAGCGCGTCCGGATTGGCCATCAGTCGACGCAAGGCGTTGATTACAGCAGCGCGATCACCCGCAGGAGCCACCACGCCATTTTCTCCGTCGACCATGTACTCTTCACTCCCGGTGACTGCGTAAGTAATCGCCGTGCCGCCGCAATGGAACATCTCCAGAGGGGGGCCGAACATCCCCTCTACAAAACTCAGCTTTACCAGCACATCACAGGATCGATAGATGGCAGCAACATCCTCCATAGCCACACGGGAAAATACTCGATCAACACCGGGGTAAGTCGTCACCCGGGAGGACGTCAGAAGCCATACTTCATCGACCTCCGCCTGACGACAAATAGTGACTGTGTCAGCTACATTTTTGAACGCGACATCGACAGGCCCTTCTACTAAAACGCGCAACCCGGTTGCCCGTGGAGAGGCGCTGCGCTCCCCCACTGCGGTGAACCATGCCTTGTCAATCCCGTTGCGGGCAAGAAGTGCCGCAGCGCTGTGTCGCTCCGCCAGATAGTCGCGAATCCATGTGGCCTCCGTAATAACAGGCAACCCAAGCTCGTAAGTCGAATCGACCAATTGACGCAACGGCACTTCATGCTCCGGATAGAAGCGCGATTCGATTGATTGCACAAAGTAGGCGTAGCAATTGGCAGGGATCTCGTGAAGTTCAAAAATTGTGCGCCACCACGTTCCCAGCGCCAGATCAAACGGAATGCCCTCGGCGGCCAGTTCATCCCACGCTCGAAGCGTAAGCTCACCCGAGTGTGCATACCAGGTCGCCCGCTTGGACGGCGACGCTTCACGCGTGAAAATCTGGACGTCATGCCCCAATTGGCTCAGGTATCGGGCATGCTGAAAAATGACGTATGTGCCGCCGCCGATATCCGGTGAGCCTAAGGAAAACGCGATTCTCATGGTGTCGATATCTCACGATCAAGTTGTGATCGCTTTGCCGCTGCGTAGCGTGCGATGGCCCAATTCAGCCCTAACTGCTTGAGACGCAACGGCGGCCACCAAGTGCTGTCCTCCGCCACAGGCCGGGAAGGATGGATAACCACTCGCGCAATCGTCGCAAGTTTTTCCACAAAACGCGCGTTACCCGACTGACTGAATGCAGAGACGCCAAATCGCCCGAAATTCTCGTAATGAGCGAGCCCTTCAAAAGTCGACAGCTCGCAGTTCGTCGGATTGAGCACAAGGTCAGCGTGACGATCAATAATTGAAATGGCAAAGTCCTCAAGGTTTAACGCCGACGCAGCCACCGACTCAAACAATTCAAGCGCACGTTGCTGGATATGCCGCATCGTTGGCGCAACCGCATCAAACGCTGCACTTTCGACTGCATGCACGTCATCCAGCAGAGGCTGCACGCTACCGCCATCGCCTGAATCGTATCGGCGGACACTCCCATGATCGGCCGCCAGAAATACCTCGAACATCGCGCGATTCTCGTTGTAGACACGCCAGGCATGCGTCCCTGACACGCGGAAATCGAACACAAGTCCTGTTTTGTTGTTGGCCCCGGACGGCAGCGAATTTGCAATTAACCCTAGATAAAAGCCGTCAACGTTCCGGGCTTGCAACAACAAACGAAACAGGTTGTCCTGTATCGTCCCTTTCCAGCCAACGTCGACAATATAGAGTGTCCTGTCTGACTCACACAGGCCTTCAATGTATTGATTCAGCAAGTCACGCTGCTTGACGCGCTCCTGCTCATAAATTTCCCGAAACGATTCGAGGCCGATAAGTTGCCGGAAAACCTCTGATGTCGAAAACCAGTCTTGTGTCTGGTCAAACGCAGCACCAATATCAACTCGCAGCATATTCCTCGAAGCGGCCGGGAACCCGAGGCTGGACAAAAAATCGGCAACCGAAATACGCTGATACTGGCGAAAAAGTGTTTCGAACGTCTCGGCCTCCAGAGGCTGGCAGGATGCAAGTAGCGTTGCCCGTCGGCTGACATAAAAATATTTCGATTTCACCCTCACTGCGGACGACAGCACGCAGGTTGCCTGAAAGTCATCAAATATTTTCTTGAGCAATTGCCCCTCTCTCGACATAAACAGTACCGTCGTCGCACCGCGGGATCGCAAGGCTGCGTAGAGCCGTTCCGAGAACAGCGCGAGCGTTTCGCCGATCCGCGCAAAGCGCAAGTCCGCATCGACTTGAGCGGTTGACTGCATGTCAAGCGACGGTCGGGTCGCGTTCGCGGATTTCGCAAAGCTTCGATATCGCTCGTGTACATCCGACGAATCGATCCACATCGTTTTCAGCCCGTGCGCCTTTGCGCACGCGATGTCGGAATGCTCATTGTCCCCGAGCATGATCATATGCTCCGGCGGAAATCGATAACGATCGAGTACGACATCGTAGAGCCTGCCGGATCGCTTGGTCAGTAAGTAATCGCTCGACACTATGATGTCCGAGAACAAAGCTGCCAGACCGTGATGCTGTAGCAATCGCGCCAGCGCAACTCGCGACAGGTAGTTGTCCGACACAAGTACCAACGCAATACCTGCGCCGCGAACAGCCTCTGCAAATGCCAAAAATCCGGAAGCAACCTGTTGCACGCGTTTCTCGACTTCCAGTTCGATGTCGAGTACCTCCTGCACCCACTGCGCCGCTGAATACGCGGGCGGAAGCGCTAGCTCACCATGCAGCGCGAGCGCCAAATCTGCCAGCTTGAATTCAAGGTCAAAACCCAGCGCCTGATTTGCCTCGCAGGCGGCAATCTCCAAGCGAGCCCGAATTTCGTATAGCGACGCTGCTTTTACGCGCGGAAACACACTGCTCGCCAACCTCGCGCACGCAATTTCCTTGACATGTTCCGGGGCGACGCTGCGATGGACAACGGTGTCATAGAAATCGCACAGGACAACGCGAGGCCTGCATGCCAGAACCTGCGAAGTCCTCGCCGTCCATTGATCGGTCATTACCTCATGTGCGTGGCGAATTCTGTCAGGTGCCATCGCTAGTGCTTTATGACGTGAAGCAGTTTCAGTAAACGCACGCCGCGAGTCGACCGCAGCTCGCTCAAGGTAGCGCTTACCAAGCTTAAATCGGAATTCAATCCTGCAATCGACTGGTCGCGCAAATTAACGACAGCGGTAAGCGATTTGTGGGCTTCTTCAAGCGAGGCAATGCGCGCGCCCTGTTCTGACATGATCTGCCATCGATTCTCGATCAATTGCAGCTGTTCTGCGATCACCTTGTCACGCGAGTCGATCATGTCTGTCTGCGACGAAATCGTGGCATCCAGTGACGCGATGCGTTGATCCTGCTTCGCCATAATCGCCCAGCGTTCATCCAGCAAGCGGGCCTGCGCCGCCAGAGTCTTGTCACGGGCATCGACGATTGCCGCCTGCGACCGGTTAGCAACTTCAAGCGATTCGATTCGCGCAGTCTGTTGCGACATCAGCAGCCAGCGCTCATCGAGCAAGCGCGCTTGCGTCTCGATAGCACTGTCCCGCTCATCAACAATCGCAGCCTGAGATTTATTTTCCGCTTCAAGCGATTCGATTCGCGCAGTCTGTTGCGACATCAGCAGCCAGCGCTCATCGAGCAAGCGCGCTTGCGTCTCGATAGCACCGTCCCGCGCATCGACAATCGCTGCCTGAGATTTATTTTCCGCTTCGAGCGATTCGATGCGTGCGCTCTGCTGTGACATGAGCTGCCAGCGCTCATCGAGCAAGCCAGCCTGATTCTCGATGACGGCATCCCGCGCATCGACACTGGCGGCCTGAGATTTATTTTCGGCCTCGAGCGATTCGATGCGTGCGCTCTGCTGCGACAGCAATTGCCAGCGCTCGTCGAGGACGCCAGTTTGCTCCCGAATCGCGACATCGCGAGAATCAATCGCCGCGGCTTGTGACTGAGTCGCAGCGTCCAGTGACGCGATACGATCATCCTGCTTCGCCATGATCTGCCAACGCAAATCAAGACTGTTTTGCTGATCCTTGATGGTGGTTCTCAGGGGAAGATTTTCCTGCTGATCAACGACGACTTTCGGTGGCCCCATAAACAAGGTGCCACGACGATCCCCAGCGTTCGCATCGATTGATCGGTTGGAGCACAGCCACATCAACGAACCATGAAAATGCTCTGGACGAAAGCCCGACACCGAGCAATCTTGCGGCCGCTCATCAAAACCCTTATCGAGTGGCGCAATAATTGTGGCGGTTGAAAAACTAGCCAAAAATAACTGAACGTTGCTGAAGCGCTTTTTCAGCAATTTACGTAGGTCGGCGTAAGCAAAACGCTGGAGATGAAATGGGTTTGCGCCATAAGTCTGCTCGCAGAGGGTTTCGTACTCAACCGACGGAACCGATCCGATAAACAACCCATCCGGATGCAGGCAATCACTCACCGCGCGAATGCCGCGCTCGGGATCAACACAATGTTCCAGCGTCTCCAGACTGACGAAAGTATCTACCGTTCCGGGTTCAAGTCGCGGTTGTTCAATAGTTCGGCAATCGAAGCTTACGTTTGCAGGTAGCAACTGGCTGCGCGCCGTAGCAATCGCGCTCTCGTCGGGGTCCAGCCCCAAATAGGTCGCAACCTGATCGCCCTGAAAAAACGCGTGCCCATAACCAATACCGCATGCGCAATCCACTACGCGCCCGCTCGCGTACAGTGCCGCAAACATGTATCGGTGGTTATGCTCCGCCAAGAGCGCAACCAACGCATTATCCTGATTTTCTACGCGTTCCAACTTGCGCCCTCCTGCGACCAGGTGTGCGCAATTTCTACAACGCCAACCGCACGAAAATCGTCCTTGACCCGAATTTCACAGACGGGAACGGCTTCGGCAAATATGCCCAGACCATCGGCATCGTTAACCGCAACCCGCCAATGGTAAGTCCCATTCACCAGTGGCAGCGACGGAAACGTCACCTTCACGCGGCATCGGCGTGCAGCCGCAAACGCAGCGCTGCCTTGCATTTTCGAGGTTGCGCCAAAAACATACAGGCCATCATGGCGATACAAATTGACGACAAAGGTCAATCCATCCCCCGGCAACTTACCGCTAATTTCATAGCTGAATACGAGCGACATCGCAGAATTGCTTTGAATTTCATGCGTCGTGCCACCGTCGCCCTCAGCTTCGACGGCAACGTTGCAGATGCGGACGAAAAATTCACTTTCAGCTGGTTGACTTGCTGGCACATCGCCAGACGCAGTGTGAGTGGGGCCGGTGGCTCCGGTGCCGATCACGTTTTTCGACTGGCTAAGTATGCGCTCATACTGATCCAGAACGTCGGAAGGCTCGCCGTAAGCAACCTGCTTCCCGCCCTCAAGCAACAACACGCGCTGACACGCCTTGCGTATTTGATACGGATCGTGGGACACGAACAAAATCGTGCAACCGCGATCCCGAATCTCATAGAACTTGTCCAGACACTTCTTCTGAAACGCGGTGTCACCTACCGCCAAAACCTCATCAACGATGAGAATTTCGGGCTCGGTCAGCGCGGCGACAGAAAACGCCAGACGCGCATACATCCCGCTGGAATAGGTTCGCGCCGGTCGATCAAAAAAGTCGCCCAAACCGGAAAACTCCCGTATCGCTTCAACGTGCGCCTCAAGCGAATCAAAATTGTCACCGCGAATCAGGCAGTTCAGCTTGGCGTTTTCGCGGCCTGTAAATTCAAGGTTAAATCCCGCACCGAGCTCTAACAAGGGCGACACCACCCCTTTCACCGCGACAGCACCTTCGGTCGCCTCCGTGGTGCCCGCGATCAAATGCAACAGGCTCGACTTGCCTGCGCCATTACGACCGACGATACCGACGGTCTCGCCACGACGCACGTCAAAGCTGACCCCACGCAGCGCCCAGAATCCATCGTTCGAGCGCCCGCTTTCGTGCTTCAGCAATTGATCCCACAACGCTTTGGCAGGGCGCGCTTCGAGCGAATACGCCTTGCCCACATTTGACACCGAGATGGACGTATCAGATGACATCTGCGAACCCTGGGCGAACACGCCGGAACAGCCAAAAGCCAAGGTAGAACACAAACCACGCAACCGCAATTTGTGTGACCCAGCTCCTGATCGAGGGTAATGCGCCAGCAAAAAGCAGCGTGCGGGTCGACTCAATCCAGCCAGTGAGCGGGTTGAGGCTCAGCAAATCACGCACCCATTCGCTTTTTATTCCACTTGCCGGAAAAAAAACGGGCGAGAAGAAAAAAAGCAACGTAATCACCACCGGAACGACATGCTGCAGGTCTTTCAAATACGTACCGAGTGCCGACAAGATCCACAGCGCGCCGATAGAAAAAATAATCATCGGAAGTAACACCACTGGCATGAACACAAACGAGGGCGGCACGCCGCCAGTGAGCACCAAAAAGAACAACATCAGCACCAGCAAGGCACCAATCAAATGGAAGAGCGCGACAAACGCTGCGACGAAGGCCAATGCGTCAATCGGAAACACCACTTTCTTTACAAAGTTCGGGTTCGCACTGATCAAGGTGGGCCCCCGTCCGAGGCAATCAGCAAAAAACGCGAACACCACAATACCCGCGAACACCAGCAGCGCAAACGGGAATTCAACCCCGCCAGGTGCCACCGGCCATTTCGCAGGAAACACCTGCGAAAACACAAGTTGGTAGCTCAGTAGCAAGCAAAGGGGTGCCACGATGCTCCACAGCAGACCCGCAGCGCTACCACGGTAGCGTGCCGAAATATCACGGATTGCGAGCTGGTAAATCAGGCGACGATTACGCGCGTAAAGACGGAAAGGTTCGAGCAACATTCTCAATGTCAGGACTCAGCGTCGCAGCAGCTACGCCGCGACCATCGCGTCAGCACGAATGGCGCTAGCGCACATTTCCGGCAGCGATCGGGACGCCGCCCATGACAGTTCACGCCGCGCATGATCGACATTGGCCCAGGCCGTCATCACATCACCCGGTCGACGCGGCTGAACCCGCACCGGGATTGACGCGCCAGCGGCGTCGACGAAGCTCGCCAGCAATTCACGCACCGACGTTGATCGACCCGTGCCCAAATTGAACAGACTCGTTGCCGAATGTTTGGCGACGTAATCAAGCGCGGCGACATGCCCATCGGCTAAATCCTCGACATGCACATAGTCTCGCAGGCAAGTTCCATCAGGCGTAGGGTAGTCGTCGCCAAAGATGTCAAAGACACCACCGTTCGTGCGTGCCCGCAACAGCGCTGGCATCACATTTTGCGGCTTGCCGAGCGGTCGATCCATCAACAAACCACTGCAATGGGCGCCGAGCGGATTGAAATAGCGCAGAATCACCGCAGAGCCGGTAGCGCTCAAAACATCCCGCGTGATGTGTTCGCCAATCACTTTGGTCTGGCCGTACGGAGAGGCGGGAGCCAGCGTGGACGACTCGTTCAGCGCATCTTGCCCGATGTCGCCGTAAACGCAGGCGCTTGACGAAAACACAAATCGATTGACGCGACCCTGCTGCATCGCTTCTAGCACGCGAAACGTCCCGACGACATTATTGTCGTAGTACTGAAGACTGTTCTGAATCGACTCCTGCACCGATTTGAGAGCGGCCAGGTGAATCACGTCGGTCACTTCGAACTGCCTTAACGCGGCCAGCACTGCGGCACCGTCGCGGACATCGCCGCGCACGAAGCTGACGTTTTCGCCGCAAAGCGACTTCAGGGCGGAAAACGAATCGAGTTGGCTATTGGCAAGATTGTCGAACGCCACGGCTCGAATGTTTTTTGTTGCAAGCGCAGCACAAACATGCGACCCAATGTAGCCGAGGCCACCGGTGACCAATACAGATTTTGAAGACATATGAATAGCTATCTGACCGCACACGGCAAGACAGATAGCACTTGCGAAAGCGAAGTTAACTTGACATTATAGATTAGCGCGATAGGGTGGCTTTTCGCAGGTCAGGGTAGCGCGAACGCTGCGCGGCGCGGCTACCCGAATCCTTCATTTCGCCGCGCCGATGAAAGACGAATCCCGATTAGCAGGTGGCTCAGGATCGCTGACTTTTTGGCGTCATCCTCGGCGCTAGCCGCAATACCGGTCACTTATTACTGAGTCCGCCAAATATGACCGGTTCGGCAGGCTCCCTCTCCCTCGGTGAAAGGGTTGGGGTGAGGAACTTGGCACACGTTTCAAGCATCGCGTTGCAATCACCCTCACCCCCCGCCCTCTCCCCCAGAGAGAGGGCGCCATACCGGTTGCGATAGGACATATTTAGTCGACTTGTTAATAACGGTAGGTGCTACTCCGGTCGCTCCTACACCATCGACGAATCGGCGCTTGACAGCCTGATATTCAGAAGACGAATAATCGCACAAAAAAAACCGCTCGAACGATGTCCGAGCGGTTTTTGCAGTACAAATTCACAGGGTGCCACGACAGCTTAAGCACCTGTCGCTAAGCTTAACCCCGTATCGCCAAGAGCGGTAAATCGCCTACTGAATCACCGAGCAGCAAATCGCATCAGCCCGCACATTGAAGGCGGATGCCGACGAGTTTGTGTAATTGCAAACGGCAGTGTTATTCCCAGCGATGACGGAAGCAAAGCTGTTCGTTTGGCAATAGAAACCTGTTCGCACGCTGCCCGAAGCGCAAGCCGGAATAGTGACATTGGTGCCTGTTGAGTTCGCAGCCATGCTTACGGCAGTTCCCGTGACCACGGTACAGCTGAGCGAAGGAAGCGTTGTGGGCGGGCCAAAGTAGCCGAACCAGTCGACGAGCACATGCGTGTCGCTGCCATTGCCTTTGATCGAAAACTCATCGGTGGAATTATTCAGATTTCGAACAATGCCCTGATTGGCGACGGTTGTGTTGGTGGCCGTCCAGTTCAACCAGCTGGTACTGGGGGTTGCGAGGGCTGGCTGCACTTGTAGAAAGCCACCACTTCCGGTTTCCGTCACGGTGATGTTGATCGCATAGCCTTGAACCTCGGGGGTGCCAACGCCGCTGTGCGTGCAGCCTGCGGCATTGCCCGCATTGCCACCGTCCATATCCACACCCAACGTGACGCCCGCTTGCAGCTTTGCGCTGGCACGCGTGTCTAAAACCCGGCACGGGGTGATCGGCGTAAACACCAAGTCCAGAGCTGGATTACCCAACGATTTTGCGCGATCCGAGCTGCTGTCGCGCTTGGCGGCAACCATGTCAGAGCGCACTTGACGCGCAACTTTCTGAGCATCGCGCAGTGTTCCGGCGCCCCTAAGTTCGCGAATGCTGGCTGACGGTAGCGACAGAACGGCTTGCATGAGGTCAACCTTCCAGCCTTCTGATAACCCGTCGCGGGCCGCCGCACCCGCAAAAGTCGCCACCAAATCGCGCGCCGCAGCGACGCGGGCGTCGATTTCGGTCGCGCGGGCCGCTTTTTGGCTCTCGCTTTCCGTAGCGCTACTGCTTCCGGCGGAGAGTTCGCCCCCGGTCAGTGATCGCGCCGACTGGGCAAATGCTGCGGACGAGAGCGCTGCGGCCAGAATCGATACGCTCAGTACACACGCGGTGCGTGCTGTGGATGTGAAATGCTTCATATTCATGTTCTCCTTGGGGTCAGTGAAATCTGCGTTTGAGCAAAGTCCGACGCGTGTTGCATCGCGACCAATAGCTCACAGCATGAAAGACGAAATCAATGGTCGTACTGCGACACTCGCAAAAAAAAACGGACGCTAAAGGCGTCCGGTTGATTGCGCAAAGCATGTACGGCGAGTTAAGTCGCCGTCACATCACAGGCTCCGACGCCCTAGACCTCGCTGCGCCGGTAGCCGACAAACGCTTAGAACCGTCCAGTGGTTGAGCCGGGAATGCTGCAGCACCTGGTCTGACATGTAGCTGTGGTTGCAACTGCGCCGAGATTCGAAACACGGCAACTCGGCAGCGGTGAATCCGCCAGTACGAGGTCTGACGATCCCGTGCTGAAGGCCACCGACACGACCGTTGTGCCGGCCGCGCAGGTGCCGCCCGAGAGGAACTGATCGCGTACGTTGGCGCCCACCGTCGTTGACGGGCCAGCCTGAGTGACGCACGTTAGCGCTGCCGGTTCTGAGGGCAAATAGAACCCGAGTAAATCGACGATGACGTGAGCGTTCGAGCCACCCGCCGACAGCACTTTGAAGTCGGCACCACCGCCGCTGACTTGAAGCACAGTGGAATTAGCAACGGTCGAGTTGGCGGCTGTCCAGTTCACGACCGAGGTGGTAAACGATCCGGATAACGGTGCCACCTGCAAAAAGCCACCGCTCGACGTTTGTGTCACCGTAAATGTCAGTGCAAGCGCACCCGTGGTACCGTTCGTTATGCCTGGAGTACCTTGGTTGCAACCGACATCACCGCCTTGACCCGAGGCCGAAAAATTAAAGTAGTTTCTCGATATGCCAGCCACCAAAATGCCGCCGCTGGAACCGCGTGAATCGGCAATGCGACACGGGGGGATGGCGGTGAACACCAGATTGATGCCATCACCCAACGCCGCCTTACGCCGTTCGTTCGACGCGGGCAGTGCGGCGTCCTGACGGCGGGCCAGCACCAGAAATTTCTCTACGTCCTGCAGGCCCGTCAGTGCGGCGGCTTGCTGTAGCGTTTCCATGTCGGCCAGATGCAGCATTTGACCGATGCCGCGAAGCGTCTCGGACGGTGAATTCGGATTCAAGCGAACAGCATCGGCGGAGATGCCGCTCAGGATACGACCAATGATTTCCGTGCGTGCCGCGATTTTTGGTGCGGCCGCTGCCTGCCAGGCTTCGAATTGAGCCTGCTTATCTTCGATTGTTGGCTCCACCACGACCGCGAATTTGCTGCGATCCTGCGCCAATGTGTTGGCGCTAAATGAGGCGACGCCGCAGACCAGCGCTAAAGCGCAGGCCAATGCGGACGATTTAAACGAAATTTTCATATCAGTAACTCCTGTTTTACATCGTTAAAAAAACGGTTTCTGCCCAGCCACATCACAACAAGCCAGACAAGTCTGAGGCGAGTAAAAGTAGCACAGTTCCGACACGCTGGCTAGCGAGATTCGATGCGGTTCAACAGCCAATATGTCTCAAACCGCAAAAACTAAAACCCCAGTCGAACAAACTTCAGGTAGCAATACCGCAAATCAAATTGCTTGCACCGCTATCGGGTACAAAGACGTGGTTTCAACGATAAATGTGACAGCCAAACAGAAATAAATTTGACAGCGATCATGTCGCTGCCCGATGTTGCGACGACCGGTGTGCGGCTCGCACTGGCAGCATGGGTGAAGATTGAGTCGCGAAAAAATTTACCTGATTAGTTACTTGCCTCAGACAGAAGCCCTGAAACCCTTACTGTCATGTTGAGCGAGGCGAAACATCCGGAGTCATACGCGAAACCTCGCGGTG
>JAYVPF010000129.1:0-6586 GCA_043757535.1 Burkholderiales bacterium | reverse complement strand
TCAGGTGACATGCAATGATTTCAGTGACTTGCAATCGCCGTCGCATGCCACCTGATCCTTCGCCGTGCTCAGGATGACATTATTCAGCGTTTCCCTAGGCTCATGAAGCGCAACAACATCCTGAACGATGGGCAGGAATTCATTCGACTGAAAATGGCGCTGGATCAGAACGTGTTCACGCCTGAAGTGATAGCCAACGGATTCGGCGGTGTCGATACGAAGCGATTGACCCGATTGATCGATCAAATCGGCGACGGCTTCAAATTCAGCAACAAACCGCCGGCCGATGACAGCTTCGATGCGGCTTATTTGCCACCCAAAGCAGCGCGCATGGTCAAGCAGTAGCTTTTTGTTGCAAGCACCGCTGCATTGGGGCTAGCGGTTCATTTTATTATTTATTGATTATTACCGATTTAATCATTTAGCCCCTGTACAGCGGTTGTTTCACGCAAAAGCTGTAGTCGTTGGATGCCCGCGTCGTGCCCCGGTAAAATGATGTGATGAACAAGCTTTTAGACGTCACTGAATACATGCATCTGATCGGGCGTTCGGCGCGCTCCGCTTCCCGCGTCATTGCGCGCGCCTCGACCGCCAGCAAAAACGAGGCGCTGCTGGCCATCGCCGACACAATTCTCAAGCGCGAAACGCACCTCCTCGATGAAAACGCGGCGGACGTGCGCGACGCCAAAAAGGCCGATCTCGCCGCCCCGCTGATCGACCGCCTGACGCTGACCTCAAAGTCCGTCGCCGCGATGGCTGAAGGCCTGCGTCAAGTCGCGCAGTTGCCCGATCCGGTCGGTGAACTCACGAACTTGCGCACCCGTCCGTCTGGCATTCAGGTCGGCAAGATGCGCGTGCCGCTTGGCGTCATCGGCATCATTTACGAATCGCGCCCGAACGTCACGGCGGACGCAGCGGGCCTGTGTCTCAAGAGCGGCAATGCCGTGATTTTGCGTGGTGGCTCAGAAGCCGCGCGCTCGAATCAGGCGATCGCGGGCTGCATCGCCGTCGGTCTCAAGGCCGCGAAATTGCCCGAGCACATCGTGCAAGTTGTCGAGACGACCGACCGCGCAGCCGTAGGCCAGATGATCACGCTCCCGGAATACATTGACGTCATCATTCCACGCGGCGGCAAGAGCCTGATCGCGCGCATCGCTGCTGAATCAAAAGTCCCCGTCATCAAACATCTCGATGGCAACTGCCACGTCTATGCCGACGAATTCGCGGACATGGATAAAGCCGTGCGCATTTGCGACAACGCAAAGACGCGTCGCTACGGCGTCTGCGGCGCGATGGAATCGCTTCTCGTGCACGAAGCGCGCATGCACGATGTGCTACCGCGCATCGCCAAAATCTTCGCTGATAAAGGCGTGGAAATGCGCGGCTGCGAACGTACGCGCGCCGTGCTTGGGGCGTTTGACGTGCGGCTCGCGACAGAGGAAGATTGGGCCACGGAGTATCTCGCCGCCGTCGTGTCGATCAAAATCGTCGCGAACCTGGATGAGGCCATCGAGCACATCGAACAGTACGGTTCACACCACACCGATGCGATTGTCACCGAACACTGGAGCCACGCCCAGCGCTTTCTCCGCGAAGTGGACTCGGCGAGCGTCATGGTCAACGCGAGCACGCAATTCGCGGACGGATTCGAGTACGGCCTCGGCGCCGAGATCGGCATCTCGACCGACAAGCTGCATGCGCGCGGGCCGGTCGGACTGGAAGGTTTGACTTCGCAAAAGTACGTCGTTCTCGGCGACGGTAGCGTACGCGCCTGACCGCCTACGCGCGCGCCGACATCAGCGCGCGTTGCATGGGACAATGCTTACATGCACTTTTCGAAATATCACGCGCTGGGCAACGACTATGTGTTGCTTGACCCGAAGCACTGGCCGGAAGAATTTTCAGTGGCTGAAATAATTCGCATCTGCCATCGCAACTTTGGCATCGGCTCCGATGGTATTTTGTGGGGGCCTTTGCCAGCATCGTCGGCTCAGGGCGACGCGCAATTCTCGCTGCGAATTTTCAATTCCGACGGTAGCGAAGCGCAAAAAAGCGGCAACGGTTTGCGCATTTTTTGTCGCTATCTGTTTGATCGGGGCCTCGTAAAAAATGCTCCGTTCAAAGTGCGTACGCTCGGTGGTGTTGTTCGGGCGACCGTCCATGAGCGCGGCCAGAGCGTGACCGTGGAGATGGGCTCGGTGAGCTTTGATTCTGCACGGATTCCGGTGGCCGGTGCGCAGCGTGACGTCGTTCGTGAAACACTGTCGGTTGCAGGCGAAACGTTAACGTTCACCAGCGCGACGATTGGCAATCCGCATTGTGTGATTGAGCGAACAAACACCACCACGGCTGACGTGCACCGCCTCGGCCCGTTGATCGAGACACACGCGCTGTTTCCTGAGCGCACCAACGTGCAGTTTTTGACGGTGCAAGACCGCAATAACGTGGCCATTGAAATCTGGGAGCGCGGAGCAGGATATACGCTGGCGTCGGGCTCCAGTTCAAGCGCGGTGGCTGCGGTGGCGCATCGGCTGGGGCTGGTGGATCGAAGCGTCACGGTGCACATGCCGGGCGGTACGATTGCCATTGAAATTGGTGACAATTACGCGATTACGATGACCGGGCCGGTGACTCATGTGGCTGACGGCACACTCGATAAAGATTTGCTGGAGAATTTGTGATGACCGACATGAACGACGCGAGCAACGAGAGCGCGGTGAAGGCCGACGACGTGGCCGCGTGGCTCAAGGCCAACCCGGATTTTTTTATGGCGCATTCGGAGGTGTTTTCTGCGATGCAGATTCCGCATCCGCAAGGTGGGCATGCGATCTCGATGGTTGAGCGGCAGCTGATCTCGCTACGTGAGCGCAACGCGAAGCTTGAAACGCAACTCGCGGAGTTGATCGGCTATGGTCAGCACAACGATAGTCTGATCGAAAAACTGCATCGACTGACGCTCGCTTTGCTGCGCGCAGGCGATGCCGAAATGACGTTAGCAGTAGTGCACGAGAGTCTGCGCTCCGACTTCGCTATACCGTTCTCGGCGACGCGCTGGTGGGGCGAGTCGATCAGCGCTCATCCGCTGGTGGAAGCGCGACACTGTTCGTCCGAACTCAAGAGCTATGTCGCCGGGCTTGATCGTCCGTATGTCGGCCCCAATGCAGCACATGAGTCGCGTGGCTGGTTGGGCGAAGGCGGTGTCGAGGCGCAGTCGTTTGCGTATGTGCCGCTGCTCGATGGTGGCGTAAGTGGCGTATTGATGCTGGCGAGTGACGATACCGAGCGCTTTACGCCCGACATGGCAACCGACGTATTGACGCGGTTGGCGCATCTGACCAGCGCCGCGCTTGGCCGCTTTGCGACGCATCCGGCGGGCGGGTAGACGTACCGGAAACGGCGATGGAAGCGAGCCGTGATGCGCTGGATCGTTTCGCGCAAAGCCTGAAAGCGCGCGGGGCGCCGCAGACTGAAGCGCGCTACATTCGTGCTTGTGAATCGCTCATCGCAGCGGCCGACGCGACGCCGCTGCATCAACTTAAACGGCATGACATTCAGCGTGCGTTAGCCAAACTTCACGCCGGAGGATTAGCGCCGCGCACGTTGGCAGTCACGTTGTCGGCTTGGCGAAGCTGGTTTCGCTATCTGGCGAAGACAGACGCGTCAATCAATCCGGGCGTATTCACCGGTCTGAAGGCACCGAAAGCGCCCAAGCGATTGCCCAACGCATTGACCGAGACCGAGGCAGTTCTGCTGGTAACCCCTCAGGACGCCGGGAAAACATCGTCGGCCCCCACACGAGATCAGGCAATGTTTGAAGTGCTCTACGGATGCGGCGTTCGTATCGGTGAATTGATTGGGCTGGACGTTACCGACGTTGATCTCGCGAACGGCGAAATTCGCGTGTTCGGCAAGGGCCGCAAAGAGCGCGTGGTGCCGCTCGGTGCGCCTGCAGGCAGTGCGATCGCTGCGTGGCTGGAGGAGCGCTCTCGCCGCCTGAGTCAAACGCCTGAAACAGCGTTGTTTCTTGGCGCACGCGGCGAGCGCATCAGCGCCCCAGTCGTGCGCCGGGCGTTGAAGTCCCGCGCGCTGGAACGCGGCATTTTGTCGCATGTCTATCCGCATCGCCTGCGCCATTCCTTCGCGTCGCATGTGCTGCAAAGCTCAGGCGATTTACGCGCGGTGCAGGAGCTCATGGGTCACGCCAGCATCGCCTCAACGCAGGTCTACACGCATCTGGATTTTCAGCACCTGGCGAAGGTCTACGATCAGGCGCATCCGCGAGCACGGAAGAAGCCCGCTACGCCGTAGGTGATGTCGCATTGGCGCGGCTCAAGCGCCGCGCCTTCATTCGCCTCGCTCGCGCCACCACCGGCCGGAGCCACAAGTAGTTAGTCAACCAATAGCCATTGATTGCAATCCACAAGCCCATCACCGGCAAGCCGATCACCAGCGGCCAGCCAAGCGCTTGCACCCATTCAGAAAGCGCGCTCACCCAACCGGGATGCCCAAAACCAATGTCGGCGAACGGCGGTAGCGGATGAACACCGGGAATCAGGCGATCACCGATATGGAACGCGGCGATGTAGAGCGGGACGATGGTCAGCGGGTTGGTGTAGAAAGTCGCGACCACGCCGGCCACGATATTAGCGCGAAAGAACGCGCAGGCAAGCACCGTTGCAGCCACCTGAAACGGCCCCGGAATGAGGCCGCAGAGCAACCCAATCGCAACGCCCGCCGAGAGTGGACGGCGGGTAAACGCGAGCAGGTCGTGACGATCCAGCCAAGGCTTCGCCCACGCAAGCATTGGCCGATCAAATTCGGCTAGGACGCGGGGTTCGAGCGAGCGGAACCAGTGTTTGATGCGCATTGGGGCTATTGTGACTCAGCACGCGTTAACCGTTCGCTGTACCGGTCAACGCAGCCGCTTTTTGACGTTGACGCCAGATGAACGCGCCAAGAATCGCGCTGGTCAAAATCGCGCCGCTCAGCTCGTCAAACCAGGTGTGTGCGGGCAGATAGGGAGCGAGCAGCTTTTCATCGAGAATCATCTGCGTGGCCGTCCAGATCAGCACGCCGCTGCCAATCGTAATGATGGACGGATAACGATCCACCCATTTCAAAACGAGTGTTGAACCCCAGACCATGATCGGCACGCTGATCAGCAAACCAAGCACCACGAGCAGAAAGCTGCCCTGCGCCGCACCGGCCACGCCGAGCACGTTGTCTACACCCATCAATGCGTCCGCCACGATGATGGTTTTGAGTGCACCCCAGAAGCCGTTTTTTGCACTGTTGTGTTCGTCGCCATGGTCGCTTGATGGGTTCATCAGTTTGTAAGCGACCGGCAATAACAGCAGGCCACCAGCGAGCATCAAACCGGGAATTTTCAGCAACCAGACGATGCCGAGCGTGAATACGATGCGGATGCCGATTGCGCCTGCGGTGCCCCAAAAAATGACTCGTTTTTGCAAATGAGCGGGTACGTTGCGCGCGGCGAGCCCGATGACGAGTGCGTTGTCGCCTGCCAGCACGAGATCGATGACGATGATGGTCAGGAGCGCCATCAAGAAGGTCGTTGAGAGAATTTCCATGGTTGTTTCTGAGTTTCCGAAGCGAAGTTAGGGGGATGCGAACACACCGCGCGCAACACACTAACAACGGGTCTCGGGAGAAACGCCTTCGCCAGAGCATCGCGCATGCTGCGCACTCAATAGCGAAGGTCTTGCCTGACAGATGATCGCTAGACTGCGGTTCATCTGCCCACCCGTACCGGAGTCATGCAGCATGAATCATTCAAATTCATCGCATGCACTCGTATTGACGACACGGGTGTGGGAGCTACTCCCCTTCCAATTCGAATTCTTGCACGAATTGCGTCAAATCCCGGAAATACTAATTGGCTACTTAACGGCCGCAATGACCACTGTATAAGGGCTAGAGCCAATTTTAGAAAACTCGCGACTTTATGGCTTTTCGGCGCTTAGCCCCTTTGTATCCGTGCTTTCAGGCAAAAGCCATTAAAGCGCGACTTTCGGCCCCCAAAAAATGCGTGAGGCAGGGAAAACCTGTTGCCCGCGACAGCATCATGTCAGCCCTAACACCGAACTACACCGCGCGACGCCCGTATTCGTGGCTCACAGGTGTCGTTCCGCCACGCCGAAGGCTACGCCGTCATGCAGGCGCTGATTGCGCGAGGCGTGATCGGTGATTTCCGCGCGCCGGATATTCTGCGATTCGGATTTACGCCGCTCTACATTGACGAGGACGACGTCGTGAAAGCCGTCGCGCACTTCCGTGAAGTAATGGTGAGCCGGGAATACGAACGCGCCGAATTTCAGTCGCGAGGGAAGGTCACATGAGTACGCCTGCCGGTTCCTGCCCAATGGCGAATCACGGGCCCGAAACGGTCACGGGCGCAGAGCAAGCTCACGACACCTTCAAAGACAGTTTCAGCTACTCAAACTATCTGCGCATCGAACAGCTGCTTGGCGCGCAAGCCCCGCTCACCAGCGCACACGACGAATCGCTGTTCATCATCATCCATCACGTTCAGGAAGTGTGGATGAGCCTCATCATCAAAGAGCTG
>JAYVPF010000128.1:0-6606 GCA_043757535.1 Burkholderiales bacterium | reverse complement strand
TTCACTGCGCAGATTGCGTTCGATCCAGCGCGCCCGGAGGCAGGTTCTGCGCGATTGGAAATCAACACCGACAGCTTCGACATCGAAAACGCCGAGATCAACGACGAGATCAAGGGCAAGCTCTGGTTTGACACCCGTACGCATCCGAAAGCGGTGTTTGTTTCGTCCTCCATCAAGCCGCTCGGCGGCGGACGTTATGAAGTGCGCGGCCCCATGACCATCAAGGGCAGGACCCTAGAGGTGGTCGCGCCTTTTAGCTACAAGGCCGAAGGCGGCACCGGCGTCTACGATGGTGCGTTTACCATCAAGCGCCTTCAATTCAACATCGGCGAAGGCGTGTGGAAGGACACCGACACCGTCGCCGATGACGTTCAGATCCGCTTCCGCATCGTCGTTGCAGGCGGCAAGCCTGCGGCGAAAAAATAATCATTCATCGTTTTCAACCGGAGGTAGTCCCTTTGAAAAATCACTTCATAGTCGTAATGCTCGCTGCAGGTCTTACCTTACCAGCGGCAGCCCAGGAGACTTACGTCAGCGATTCGCCGCACACCATCGCCCATTTCGAGACCGGCCACCTCGGTATTTCATGGCAGCGCGGCTGGTTTAACAAAGTTGATGCCAGGATCACGATCGACCGTGCCGCCAAAAAAGGCAGTATCGAAGCGGTTATCGATACCGCATCGCTCAACAGCGGGCACGAAGCCCGCGACAAGCATGTGCGCAGCCCCGACTATCTCGATGTCGAGAAGTTTCCGACTATCACGTTCCGGTCGAGCAACCTGAAGTTCGACGGCGACAACCTGGCGGCCGCCGATGGCGACCTTACCGTGCTTGGTGTCACCAAGCCGGTCAGCCTCAGTGTCAGCATGTTTCGCTGCATTGCGCATCCGGTTAACAAGCGCGAGATGTGCGGCGCAGCCGCGAGCACTGCGATCAAGCGTTCCGAGTTCGGATTGAAGCGCGGTGCAATCGGCATCGGCGATGACGTCAAGATCACCATTCAGATCGAGGCCTACAAGCAGTAAGCATGAACGCTGCGCTTTGAGCCCGCCGAGAACCCGCGATGCAAAATCCCGCACCTGCGATCATCTACCTTAAAGACTACACACCTCCTGCGTTCCTAATCCGGGCGGTCGAGCTGGACGTCGCGATTTTCGACGAATACACGCTGGTAAGTTCGCGTCTCACGGTGCAGCGCAATCGCGCTGCGGCAGATGCTGAAGCACCTCTCGCACTGGATGCGGAGGAACTGGTGCTGGAGTCGCTTGCGCTGGATGGGCGCACACTTGCACCCTCTCGATACGAACTGACCGCAACGCGGTTGACGATAGCGCATGTGCCGCACGAATTTGTGCTCGAAACACGGTGCCGCATCCAGCCTCAGCGCAATACCAAGCTCAGCGGCTTCTATGCATCGAGCAACGGCTGCTTCAGCCAATGCGAGGCCGAAGGCTTTCGGCGCATAACGTACTTTATCGAACGGCCGGATGTATATGGAAATATGGAAAATATGGGGTCAGACACGATATTTTATCGTGTCTGACCCCATATTTACTGGATTGTGATTCCAGTTGTCGCGGGTTCGAGTCCCGTCAGCCACCCCATCCATTTTGTTCCGTTTCTCTAGCCAAGGCCGGAAGCCCATGCGGTTGTCTGTCGCATTGATCGCGCTGCTTGCTGCGGGCATTGCATGTCGTGCGTATGCCCAGAACTACCCTGCACAATCGGTACGTGTGATTGTGGCGACGGCTGCGGGCTCAGGCGTGGATATTGCCACACGCATCATCGCACCCAAGCTCAGCGCGGCTTTGGGTCAGCAGTTCATCATTGAGAATCGTCCCGGTGCCGCAGGCAATTTGGCGGGCGAATTGGCTGCACGTGCGGCGCCAGACGGGCATACGCTGCTGATGATACCCGCAGGCATGACCATCAATCCCGCGCTGTATGCCAAGCTGAGTTACAACCTGGAACGTGATTTTGAGCCGGTGGCGCTGGTGTCTGCTGCGCCGCTGGTGTTTGGTGTGCATCCGTCGCTGCCGGTGCGCACGTTGAAAGATTTCATTGCCTTTGCAAAATCGCGCCCCGGTGCATTGAGTTATGCGTCATCGGGCAATGGCAGTTCGCCGCATTTGTCGACCGAGATTTTCAAGATGCAGGCGGGTGTGGACATTGTGCATGTGCCGTACAAAGGTTCACCGCAAGGCGTGGTGGATTTGCTGGCGGGGCAGGTGAGTTTGATGATGGCAGCGACCTCGTCGCTGATGCCGCATGTGCAAACCGGGCGCGTGCGCGGGCTGGCGGTGAGCAGCAAGGCGCGCACGACTAGCGCGCCGGGATTGCCGACGATGCATGAAGCAGGCTTGCCGGGTTACGAAGCAATCACCTGGGCGGGTTTGGTCGCGCCCGCCGGTGTGAGCAAAGACATTGTTGAACGATTGAATCGTGAGGTAGCTATCGCCTTGCGTTTGCCCGATATACGCGCACAACTGGCTGTGCAAAAGCTGGACCCGTTGATTAGCACGCCGCAGGAATTTCGTGTTTATCTGCGTGCTGAAATAGCCAAGTGGAGCAAGGTGGTCAAGGCCGTTGGGGCGCGGGTGGATTGATCCGGGAAACCTTCACCGCAAAGACGCAAAAACGCAAAGCGTTGATACCAAGCGGTGTTGTTAGGAGTCGAGCGAGAATAACTTGAACTTTTGTAACTGAGCAGTCTCCTTCGCCACATCCGGCAAAAAACCACCGTGTCGTTCCCGCCATCGTACACAAAAGCGCGGGAACCCATAACACCGTAGCCCATGAGACACCCTATAGATTCCCGCCTTCGCGGGAATGACAATTTGGCTTACGCACGGACTGCGGTAGAGGGGACTGAACAGTTACGGACTTTTTGGAATAAGTTTCAGGTGGGAAACCGGTTCAAAACGTACAACTTATTATCGCTCGACGCCTTACATGCGTAGCTCATTCCACTTCGCAGGCAACTGCACCTTCTTGCTGGTGGCATAACCCTGCATGAAATTTTGCCGGTAGATGAGCGATCGATTTCGTAGTGGATCACCCGCGACGACGATGAGCCACTGTGATTGCGGCAGCAACAGCGGCACCCTGCGCTCGGGGTCGTCTGAAAGGCGCCACTCTTTTGGTAGCTCGCCTTTGTCGACCAGACCGGCGAGCGTGGTACCCGGCGGATGATGGTCAGCTTGCATCATGCTCCACTCGTAGTAACGCGCGGATATAGTCGCATTTTTCGTCAAGTAGTTGGCCACATCTTCTCTCGAGTAACCTGCTTTTGCCAACAGCGTTGCAATAACCGGTGTCAGTTGCAACACATGCGTTTCCACATAGCTGCGTGAGCTTTGATAGGGATCCATCATGCGCTTGACCCAATCGACGATGTAGTCAAGGTGGCGCTCAGCGGTTTCGCCTGCGGTGGTGAAAGGGTCGCTGGTGGTGCGCACGGAGGTGATGGTTACCACGCTGTCTCCAGGCTTGAATCCGCGTGCTGCATGCAGCGGCTGCCAGCCCGGTGTGCTGCCACCGTGTTTAAGACCGAATTCGGGATCGGCCATGGCCTCCGCAATGGCGACCACCACGGTCACCGTTTTTATCCGCGCTAGGACTCGATTAGCGAGTTCAATCAGCCGGCCAATGGCAGGGCTTGCGTATAACGTCGGCATAGAGCGACACGCGTGTCCCGGCGACAACGCTTAGTGTTGCCTCCGTGCTAGGCCCAGCGACCGAAGTTCGTTTCCTCCCCGCCATCGGGGGACAGTGTTGCCGGACTTCTCCGTGGCATGGGAGCCGCCATGTGCTATCTACCTTTTCGACGCAAGCGCCGCGGAAAAGTTTACACTGACCACACTTATCTTATCCATTCCGCCAACCCATCGAGCCACACGCGAGAGCCCAACATGATTGACACACCTCAATACACGCCGCCGGAAATCTGGGTCTGGGAGAAGGGCGACAGTCCCAATTGGCGCTATGGCAACACCAATCGTCCTATCGCGGGCGCGACGCATGAGAAGGCGTTGCCGCGCGGAAAGCATCCGCTTCAGCTCTATTCGTTAGGGACGCCCAATGGCGTCAAGGTCACGATCATGCTGGAGGAGTTGCTGGCTGCGGGTCATGGCGGAGCGGAATACGACGCCTGGCTGATCCGCATCGGCGAGGGCGATCAGTTTGGCAGCGGATTTGTCGGGGTAAACCCGAACTCCAAAATCCCGGCGCTCATGGACTACAGCGGACACACGCCGCAACGCGTGTTCGAATCCGGCGCGATCCTGATCTACTTGGCGGAGAAGTTCAGCGCCTTTCTACCGAAGGATCACGGCAAGCGCACCGAAGCGCTGAACTGGCTGTTCTGGCAGATGGGCTCGACGCCCTACGTCGGTGGCGGCTTCGGGCACTTCTATGACTATGCGCCGGTGAAGATCAAATACGCCATCGACCGCTTTGCAATGGAGGTAAAGCGCCTGCTCGACGTGCTCGACCAGCAGCTTGCGGACAATCGATTCGTCGCCGGCGACGAATATACGATCGCCGATATGGCGGTCTGGCCTTGGTACGGCAACGGCATGATCAACGGCGCCTCCTACGGCGACGCGCGCAAGTTCCTGCAGACGCACGAATACAAGAACGTGACGCGCTGGACGAAAGAAATCGGCGAGCGCCCGGCGGTCAAGCGCGGGCGCATGGTCAACCGCACCAGCGGGAAGCCTGAAGAACAATTGCACGAGCGCCATGACGCCGGCGATTTCGCGACGAGAACGCAGGACAAGATCGGCGCACGCGGGTAACCGCGTCGCCGCGTCGCCATCCCTCATCAATAGCACCTCGGGGACATTCACCATTGGGAGATAGCGCCATGCAGGCAACGGGGAAGATCGCGGTCATCACGGGTGCCGGCAGCGGCATCGGCCGGGCATCGGCACTAACGCTGTATGCCGACGGGTTTTCCGTCGTACTGGCCGGCCGTCGACAAAACATGCTGGAGGAGACGGCAGCGCTGGCGCAGGCCTCACCGCCACGCATGCTGGTGGTGCCGACCGATGTGTCCGACGCGGCGTCGATCGCCGCGCTGTTCGAGACCGTGCAGGCGACCTATGGCCGCATCGATCTACTGTTCAATAACGCGGGAACCAGCACGCGCAACATCCCGATCGACGACCTGACCTATGAGCAATGGTCGAATGTCGTTGCGGTCAACCTGACCGGCTCCTTCCTGTGCGCACAGCACGCCTTTCGCATGATGAAGAATCAGACGCCGCGCGGCGGGCGGATCATCAACAATGGCTCGGTGTCGGCGCATGTGCCGCGACGGAACTCCACACCCTATTCGACGACCAAGCACGCGTTGACCGGGCTGACACGCTCGCTGTCGCTGGACGGGCGGGAATTCGACATTGCCTGCGGCCAGATTGATATCGGCAACGCAGCGACGACGCGTACCGAAGACACCGCGCGCGGTCGCTTGCAGGCGAGCAACCGGGTCGAGGCGGAGGCGCGCATCGATGTCAACGACGTGGCGCGCGGCGTCGCCTATATGGCCAGCCTGTCGCTGGAGGCGAACGTGCAGTTCATGACTGTCATGGCAACGAAAATGCCCTATATCGGCCGTGGCTGAGCCGTCTCAGCGCTGCATGAGTTCGATGCTGACACCATCCGGCGCGGCAACGTAGCACAGCAGGCTGCCGCCGACGCCTTTCTTCAGTTCGACCGGAAAGCTCACGCCTTTCTTGCGCAGGTCGGCGCAGAGGGCCGTCAGGTCGCCCTGGTACAGGAAACCGAAATGATCGGTTCCCCACGTGTTGTGGCTGGAGAAATCAGAATAGGGCCGGATCGGCTCGTTGGGTGCCGGATCCTCCCCAGAGCGGCGGCCACGGATCAGGATCGTCATGCCGCCGAGCTCGACGAAGATTTGCGAGGCACCGGGGGCGATGGTGTCGGCGGCAATGGTCGCGCCGAACATCTCGACGTACCAGGCGGCCGATGCCTTGGGGTTTTCGCTGATGATGTGGACGTGATCGAATTTGAAGGCGGGATTGCTCATGGTTCTGTCCTTTCTGATCGAGAATGGTACAGCCGCCGCGCACCGTCTGACTTTTCTTGGCTCGCTCTATAGCGAGACCGGTCATGGCCGTTTGCCGTCCTTCGCATTTTGCCCGCTTTGCGAAACCCAGTACAAACCAATAGGTGGGGTCAGGCTCGCGCCAGGCTCGATTCCAGGTGCGATTCAAAGTGATGTGGTAACTATTTTGGTTCCTGCGGTTTTTGCAAAATCTTTCCCTCACCCCCGGCCCCTCTGCTCCGCTTCAAGTGTTCCCTTGTCCCGGCGGGCGAGGGGTGAAAAACCCTTCTCCCCTCGGGAGAAGGGTTGGGATGAGGGAGAGGTTTCTCTCGAACCTGAACAGTTTCACATCAGTTTGAATCGCACCCCTCGATTCCCATTCATTTTGATTCCATGAGGTCTTCCCCTATCATCGGAACCTTTCACTGACGGAGTGACCGACCATGGCTCGCAAACGTGTCTTAATCACCGGCGCAGCCGGCTACCTCTCGCGCCAGCTCTTGCCCGTGTTCCGCGAGCGCTATGACCTTGTGTTG
>JAYVPF010000127.1:0-6674 GCA_043757535.1 Burkholderiales bacterium | reverse complement strand
AATCAGCAACATCGAATGACCGGGTACTACCGAGGCGCGGACATGATTGACGAGATGAAACCGGGCCTGACGCGCGTCGACAATTCGCCTTATCCGGGCGCTTACCTGCGCGCCGTGCCCAAGTTGTCCGGTGGCGGCGGGCTGGTCACGTCGCTCTCCGATATGGTGGCGCTGATGCGTAGTCTTTTGCCCGGCGCTGAGACGTTACTGAAACCGGAAACCATCGCCCAGATGATGACGAATCAACTGGCAAACGGCGTCAGCGTTCGCTTTGCAATGCAAGGCGATGTTCCCGGCAAAGGCTTCGGGCTGGGCGGCTCGGTCACCCACGCGCCGTCATCGATTGAGCCGCAAAACGCTACCGGTGAATTTCAGTGGGGTGGCCTCGCCGGCACACACTGGTGGATTTCGCCTCGCAACAATCTGGCCGCAGTCGTCATGACCCAGCGCGTGATGGCGTTCTGGCATCCGTTCTCGTTCGAATTCAAGCGCTTGGTCTATCAGGCGGTGGGTGCGTAAACAATCCAAAGCGCGATAATTACAGGCTGCCCGTCGTGGGCGTAGCTGGTTTTCTCTGTGTCGATAACGACTGATTTTTTGCGCGTACGCGGCGCACGTACGCACAACCTTAAAAATATCAATATTGATATTCCCAAACACAAGCTTGTGGTGATCACCGGCTTGTCGGGTTCCGGTAAAAGCTCGCTCGCGTTTGACACGCTGTATGCCGAAGGGCAGCGCCGCTACGTCGAGTCGCTGTCGGCCTACGCGCGGCAGTTTTTGCAGATGATGGACAAGCCGGACGTTGACCTGATTGAAGGTCTGGCACCGGCCATCGCGATTGAACAAAAAGCGACCAGCCATAACCCGCGCTCAACGGTCGGCACCGTCACTGAAATTCACGATTACCTGCGCCTCTTGTACGCACGCGTTGGCGATCCGTATTGCCCGAATCATCCCGAGATCATGCTGTCGTCGCAGACGATTTCGCAGATGGTTGACGCTGTTCTGGACTACACCGCCGAGTCACGCATCATGCTGCTCGCGCCCGTGCTCGCGGATCGTAAGGGTGAGCACGCCGAGCTGTTCATCGAGTTGAAGGCGAAAGGATTCACCAAGGTTCGCATCGACGGCGAAGTGGTGGAGCTTGAGCCATCGCCTAAACTTGCGAAGAATCACAAGCACACGATTGAGGTCGTCGTTGATCGCCTGAAAGTGCGGTTTGACGCCAAGCAGCGGCTGGCTGAGTCTTTTGAGACGGCGTGCCGCATGGGCAATGGTCGGGCGCTCGTTGTGCTGATGGATGCGGAAGCGACGGCACCCGCGTCGCAACTTTTCTCCTCGAAATTCGCCTGCCCCATCTGCGATTACTCGCTGGCAGAACTTGAACCGCGCCTGTTCTCATTCAACTCGCCGATGGGCGCGTGCCCGACCTGCGACGGCCTCGGTGAGATTGATGTCTTCGAGGCTGCACGCATCGTCGCGCATCCCGAGCTTTCGCTCGCGAGTGGTGCCATCAAAGGCTGGGATCGACGCACGATTTTTTACTTTCAGATGTTGCAAGGGCTCGCCGCGCACTACGGTTTCGACATCGAAACGCCGTTCGTCGAACTCCCCGACGAAGCGCAGAACGCGATTATTTTTGGCAGCGGAATTGAAGAAATTGAATTCGATTATGTGAGCGAAAAAGGCAAGATCCAGAAGCGAAAACATGCGTTTGAAGGCGTGTTGCCGAACTTTCGGCGGCGTTATCTTGAGACCGAATCGTCCGCCGTGCGTGAAGAGCTGTCGAAGTACATGAGCCGCAGCCCATGTACCGATTGCAACGGCGCACGGTTGCGTCGCGAAGCGCGATTTGTGAAGGTCGGCGACGCGGCGATTTTCGAGGTGAGTCGCCTCGCACTGTTTGATACCGCCAGGTTTTTTGACACGCTCAAACTCACCGGTGCCAAGCAAAAAATCGCCGAACGCATCGTCTGGGAAATCAAGAATCGCGTGGGCTTTTTGAACAACGTCGGCCTCGAATATTTATCGTTGGATCGCAGCGCCGAGACGCTCTCTGGCGGTGAAGCGCAGCGCATCCGCCTCGCCTCGCAGATCGGCTCCGGCCTGACCGGCGTGATGTACGTGCTCGACGAGCCCTCGATTGGTCTGCATCAGCGCGACAATGATCGCCTGCTGGAAATGCTCAAACGTCTGCGCGATCTGGGCAACACTGTGATCGTGGTGGAGCATGATGAAGACGCGATCATGAGCGCTGATTACGTGGTTGATCTTGGTCCCGCTGCCGGCATTCACGGCGGCGAAATCATCGCGCATGGCAAGCCCGCCGACATCAAGAAAAACAAAAAATCTTTGACCGGGCTCTACCTCTCCGGTGCGATGCAAATCCCGGTGCCGAAGCGCCGCATTCCGTCTAACCCCGAGAAGCAAA
Organism: Burkholderiales bacterium; assembly: GCA_043757535.1. Classification (GTDB taxonomy): domain Bacteria; phylum Pseudomonadota; class Gammaproteobacteria; order Burkholderiales; family Casimicrobiaceae; genus Casimicrobium. The sequence goes on along the minus strand of JAYVPF010000127.1, from coordinate 4,240 downwards.
TCACCGTTCACGGCGCGCGCGGCAACAATTTGAAGCACATTGACGTGAGCATTCCGATAGGTTTGCTCACCTGCGTAACGGGCGTTTCCGGCTCTGGAAAATCGACGCTGGTGAACGACACGCTCTATCGCGCTGCCGCCAAAAAAATCTATCGCAGCCTGGAGGAACCCGCGCCGCACGCGAGCATCACCGGGTTAGAGCCGTTCGACAAAGTCATCAACGTAGACCAAAGCCCCATCGGTCGCACCCCGCGCTCCAACCCCGCGACGTACACCGGACTCTTCACGCCGATTCGCGATCTCTTCGCGCAAACGCTGCAAGCCCGCGAGCGTGGCTACGAGCCTGGACGCTTCTCGTTCAACGTCAAGGGCGGGCGCTGCGAGGCGTGCGAGGGCGACGGCATGATCAAGGTGGAAATGCATTTTCTGCCCGACGTTTATGTTGAGTGCGACGTTTGTCACGGCAAGCGCTACAACCGCGAAACGCTCGACGTTCAGTATCGCGGCAAAAACATTTCCGAGGTGCTGCAAATGACTGTCGAAGTCGCGCGCGATTTTTTCCAGCCGGTGCCCGCGATTGCCGCGAAAGTGAATCTGCTGTTCGAGGTTGGCCTCGGCTATATCCGTCTCGGCCAGTCCGCCACGACGCTCTCAGGCGGCGAAGCGCAACGCGTCAAGCTCGCGCTTGAGCTGTCAAAACGCGATACCGGCAACACGCTCTACATCCTCGATGAACCAACGACGGGTTTGCATTTTGCGGACATCGATTTACTCCTGAAGGTACTCTACCGATTGCGTGATCACGGCAACACAGTCATCGTGATTGAGCACAATCTCGACGTGATCAAGACTGCGGATTGGGTCGTGGACATGGGGCCGGAAGGTGGTGATGGCGGCGGCAACGTCGTTGCGTTTGGCACGCCAGAAACTGTGGCTACGGCAAAGGCGTCGCACACTGCAAGGTTCCTCGCACCGATACTAAAACGTAGTAAACGCTGAGTCGGCTGGAAGAAGCTACAGTTCGGACTGCAACTTTTCGCTAGAACGACGGTAGCACAGGGGCTAGACTCGGAAAATAGCCTAAAGCGACTTCCGGCATAAATCGAGCGCCAGCCCCAATGCAGTGGTCATTGCAGCCTAGAGCTGATGACCACCGAATCAACGTTTAGTTGATCTCCAACCGCTTCTGCACGGCCACGTTTTTCTTCGGCAAAGTCAGTGTCAGAACGCCGTGTTCATGGCGCGCCGTTGCTTGCTCTGCATCGACGGCTTGCGACAAACGAAACCCACGTGAGACCGAACCATCGGCACGTTCGCTGAGCACCGCTGCGTCGCCTTCTACCGCTTCACGTTTGAAGGTGGCTTCAACGCGAACCGATTTCTCATCGACGTCGACCGTGATGTCGTCCTTGGCGACGCCAGGAACATCGAATTGAACAATATAGGCGGTTGCGTTTTCGCGCACATCGGCGCGCAGTTCGGTGCTGGCTTTTTTTCCGCCATTGTCGCCGTACGCTTCGGCAAAAGCGCGCTCAAAGTCAGCATGTCCGCGCGTGTGCGCCGCAAATGGTGTCCAGCGGACTGCCGGTGCGCCGTTGAAACGAATGAATCCAGTCATGGCAATATTCCTTTTGAAGATTTGCACTGAAATCTGAATTGATTAATCAGCGCCATGACACCGAACGTGTGTGCACGACGGGGGCTTTCAAGCAAATTGCGTGGACTTTATTTTTGCTGGCCTGCGCTTGAAATCTGCAGCTCACGCCCTACTGGCGGGCGACCCTAAGGTCAATCCGGCTGCGGACTCAGGCAACCACCTTGTACATGCGGATGGGCTGGAGTGCAGTCGCAAACACCGTCGAAAACGTTCGATCAGCATCCACGGAGAAGCCGAGTTTTTCAAAATACGCGCGATACTGCGGCGAGTAAGTGTCAACCGGAATGCGGATGGCTCGCACCGCGTTGGCGCGCGCCAGCTTCTCCAGCGTATTGAGCAACAAACTGGTGAAGCCACGACCGGAGAAAGAGCGCGTCACGCCGAGGCGGCGCAGCTCCCAGTTGCCATCGCGCGCGCGAACGTACGAGAGCGCAGCGACGGGCAGACTGTTGCGATAGAGCACCAGACCGCCACCCGCACGCAGGTCATCGGCGATCTGTGTCGGGTTCGCCACCTGCTTGCGGCGCGAGATGGCAACCCGTTCAGACCAGTCGCCATTGGCGAGCGCCGATACGATGGGCGCGTCGCGTGAGCTCGCCTTGAGAATTTTGTATTTGTTGTGCTCAAACACGGTGCGGGTCGCGGCAAACATTATTGGCTAAAAACTTGTCCGTAGATAAGAGCGAATGCATGACGCAGCAATTTTTGGCTCAATCGAGGCGCGTCTTTCGCAGCAATAGCGAGCTATTGCAAAAAAGCGGAACGTTGAGTGAGGCAAAAAGGGCAAGTCAGGCATCGCGGTTTATTTACGGGCAAGTTCTACGTTACTTTCATGCCGACTTGTGCGCCAGCGTGCGGATTCAGGATGTAGAGCCCCGAGGCAGCTTTGCCGTCTCTTGCCGCATTGTTGCCGTCCCTCACCGCATTGTTGTCCTCTTTTGCCGATGCAGCAAGCACCATGCCTTCCGACACCCCAAACTTCATTTTGCGCGGGGCCAGATTAGCAACGACTACGGTGAACTGGCCAATCAGATTTTCTGGCGCATAGGCGGATTTGATTCCCGAGAAAACATTACGCAGTTTCGGCTGACCGGACGCGTCAGTTTCACCGACGTCCAGCGTCAGGCGCAGCAATTTGTCGCTGCCTTCGACGTGTTCCGCGTTGACGATTTTGGCGATGCGCAGATCGATTTTGGTGAAGTCGTCGATGCTGATGAATTCGCTGCCTTTTTCTGACGCGTTGGCCTGCGGCCCTTGTGCAGCGGTCTTCGTGGCGGCGTTGCTGCTGGAGGCGCCTTTGGATGTGGGCTGCGGGGCTGCGGCTTTTTGCGTTGCCGATTTCGTTAAGTCTGGGAGCAGCCCGAAGAGCTCGTCGAGTTGCTTTTCTTCTACTCGGGACATGAGGTGTACAAACGTATCAAGCGAGATCGGATTGGCAGACTTTAGCGCCGGGAGTGGTAACGAAAATTCTGCTCCACCGACCCATTTCTCAACGCCCGATGCAAGTTTGGGCATAACGGGTTTCAATAGGCAGGTCAGATCAAAAAACATGTGTAGCGCCGCAGAACATATTTGGGCGAGGCGCGCCTTTCCGCCGCCTTCCCAGTCCTGGGCGTCGGCTGAGCGTTTGGCGACAGTCCAAGGGGCCGCATCATCGACGTATTGATTGGCGAGATCAGCTAGTGCCATGATCTCGCGGATTGCTCGTCCGAAGTCTCGTTGGTCGTACTGCACGGCGATTTCGATGCTGCGAGCTTTGAACGCGTCGAATAGTTCTTTCGCACTTTGATCAAAGTCATTGGTGTAATCGAGCAGGCGGCTTCGCGTAGTAAGTCGCCCCTCACAATGCTTGGAAAGCAGACGCGAACACCGACTCGCAATATTGACAAACTTGCCAATCAAATCCGAGTTCACGCGCGCCATGAAATCCTCAGCGGTGAAATCAATGTCCTCGACGTGCGGATTGAGTTTTGCCGCGAGGTAATAGCGCATCCACTCGGGGTTCATTCCGAGTTGCAGATACTTGAGCGGGTCGATGCCAGTGCCCCGGCTCTTGCTCATCTTCTCGCCGCTGACGGTCACGAAGCCGTGCACGTTCACGCTGTCTGGCACTTTGTAGCCCGCGAATTTGAGCATCGCGGGCCAGAACAGGACGTGGAAGTAAACGATGTCCTTGCCGATGAAATGAATCTGCTCAGTGTCGTCCGCCGCCATGAACTCAGCGAAGGTGCGCGACTCGCCGTTGGCCTTCGCTTTGCCCGTTTCGAAGTAATTTTTTAGCGACGCGAGATAGCCGACCGGCGCATCCAGCCACACGTAAAAATACTTGCCCGGTTCATCAGGAATAGGGATGCCGAAATACGGCGCGTCGCGCGAAATATCCCAATCGCCGAGCTTGCCATCTTCGCCTAACCACTCCTTGGTTTTGGCGATGATTTCACTTTGCAGACGCCTCTTGCCGTGACGATCAAGGCCATTGGCACCGTCCGTCCATTCGCGCAAAAACTCTACGCACTGCGGGTCAGAAAGTTTGAAGAAGAAATGCTCGCTCGATTTCATCTCGGGTACGGCACCCGACAGCACA
>JAYVPF010000126.1:0-6691 GCA_043757535.1 Burkholderiales bacterium | reverse complement strand
GCCGACAAAGTAAAGAAGACGTTGCCGATGGGTGACCCTACGGGGATGCTCGGATCGCTGGCGTCGCCGCTTGGGCCGGATACGAACGTCACCGTGGGCGTTGCCTTCGTCGGAGCCACAGGTAGCGCCAACACACCCACGGCTAGCCACACAGACAAACCAAACAAGGACATGTGCGGCAGGGGTAAAGCGGCGGCTACGCCGTACAAATATTTGAAACACATAATTCCACCTACCGCCCACTTTTTGTCGCGTATTAAGTCGATATTGCGCGCGGTCACACCAACAACGACTTAGCAACATTATTCTGCCTGTTGCGACCTATCGCCGTCAAGCTACGCTCCTTTCCTACCGTATCGGAGACACGAACCCATACCCGGCGTAAACTCCTTCTGCACCACAAGGAGTCCCTATGACCGCCCGCCCCGACATTCACCCATTCAATTCCGATCAATCCGCCGCGCTGCTCCGCCGTGCCAGCAATCAGTGGGACGCCGACATCCTGCCGCAGTTGATCGACTACGTGAAACTGCAAGCAAAATCGCCTTCGTTTGATGCCGAGTGGAAGCGAACCGGGCAGATTCAGCGTGCCATTGAGCAGGCACAAAAGTTTGTCGCGGCGCAGCCCGTGAAAAACATGACGCTGGAAGTCATCACGCTCGAGGGCCGCACGCCCGTGATGTTTTTCGATATTCCCGGCACCGGTACCAAGGCGACTGGCAAGACCGTGTTGCTCTATGGTCACCTCGACAAACAGCCCGAAATGGCAGGCTGGCGCGACGACTTGGGGCCGTGGACGCCGCTGATTGAGGACGGCAAGCTCTACGGTCGCGGCAGTGCGGACGATGGCTACGCGACGTTCGCGGCGCTCGCTGCCATCGTCGCGCTCGATGCCGAAAATATTTCGCGTCCGCGCTGCGTTGGCCTGATCGAAACCTGTGAAGAATCGGGCTCGTTTGATTTGCCGCCGTATCTTGATGCGCTGGCTCCGCGCATGGGCGACGTCGGCCTTGTCGTTGCGCTCGATTCCGGTGCAGGCAATTACGATCAGCTATGGGCAACGACCTCCCTGCGCGGCATCGTTAGCGGCGTGATGACGGTGCGCATGCTGACCGAAGGCGTGCATTCCGGTGACGCCGGTGGCGTGGTGCCGAGCACATTCCGTATCGCGCGGCAATTGCTCGATCGCATCGACGATTCTGCGACGGGCGTCACGAAATCCACCGTGTTCAGCGCGCCAATTCCCGAAGAGCGCATCACTCAGGCAAAGCAGGCCACCGAGATTTTGGGCGACAGCATGTGGAAGCGTTTTCCGTGGCAAAGCTGCGGCGGAGCGCATGAATTTACGTTGCCCACGAGTAAAGATCCGGTTGAGCTGATTTTGAATCGCACCTGGCGTGCGTCGCTCTCGATTGTGGGTGCCGACGGTTTGCCGTCCACCAAAGACGGTGGCAATGTGCTGCGTCCATTCACCGCACTCAAATTATCGATGCGCATTCCACCGACGGTTGACGGCGAGCAAGCCGTCGCCGAAGTGAAACGTCTTGTCGAAAAAGATACGCCTTACAACGCGCAAGTAACATTTGTAGGTGGCGGCGCGACGGGCTGGAACGCGCCTGCCTTTGCGCCCTGGCTCACGGTCGCGCTTGACGCCGCGTCAATGCATTATTTTGGCAAACCCGCCGCCTACATGGGCGAGGGCGGCACCATTCCGTTCATGGGCATGCTCGGCGCGAAATTTCCCGATGCGCAAATGCTGGTCACCGGCGTGCTCGGTCCGAAATCAAACGCGCACGGTCCGAATGAGTTTTTGCACATCGACTACGCCAAGAAAGTCACTGCGGCCACCGCGCTGGTGATCTCGGCGGTGTAGATCGAACAGAGCGGCGTCATGACCATCACTCGCAGTTCACCATCCAGCTAACGCCGTATTTATCGACCAGCATGCCGAAGCCCTTGGCCCAAAACGTTGAGCCGAAGGACATCGTGATTTGCCCGCCTGCGGCGAGGTTTTTATGAATCGTTTCGCTCGTCGGCAGATCCTTGCCTGCGATGGATAGCGTGATGCCGCAGAAACCCGTCGGGCCGGGCATGCCGGGCGGACGATCACAGGCCATAATCGACGCGCCGTCAGCGGTGAACGTGGCGTGCATCACTTTTTGATGCCATTCGACGGGCACCCGATCTTTCATCGGTGATTCGCCGTGACGCATGATGAACGAGACTTCGCCGCCGAGCACTGATTGGTAGAAATTGAGCGCTGCTTCGCAGTTGCCCATGAAGGCGACGTAGGGTTGAATGAGCATGATGAATTCACTGTTGTTTTTGGGAAAAACGTTGTAGGAGCCATTGCGACGCAACAAACAGTGATGAATTCGCCCGATTCTCGGCCAAATTGCTGGCACAGTCGGTCTTGAACGTGCATTCATTGTCTATTGAAATTTGTAACAACTTTTGCATACAACGACTATTTAATTGGGGCCGCAAGTCATTTATTTGTAAAGTCGACTTTAGGTAAAATTTTATAAAATAGCTCGATAGCCCTTATGCAATGGTTCTCGTTGACAATTTTAACGAAAAAGCTGTTGATTGAAAACACTCAACTTCTACCGCCGCAAGAAATAAGCTGAATGAACACCGTAGACAGCTCGCAAACTGGCGACAATGTCATCGTGGGCACAGCGTTTGCTCTATCAGACACTGAAACCGCCCCAACCATTTATTCGGCTGCACTATGACCATCCACGTCGCACTTAACCACGTTACCCACTACCGCTACGACCGACCGATCAATCTGGGGCCGCAGATCGTTCGTTTGCGTCCTGCGCCACATTGCCGCACGCGGATCATCTCGTACAGCCAGAAGATCGAGCCAGCCGATCATTTCTGCAACTGGCAGCAGGATCCGTACGCCAACTACATGGCGCGACTGGTGTTTGCCGAGCGCACGCGCGAGTTCAAGGTCACGGTTGATGTAGTCGCCGAAATGTCGGTGTTGAACCCGTTCGATTTCTTCCTGGAGCCGTCGGCGGAGAAAGCGCCGTTCACCTACTCGAACGAGTTGAAACTGGAACTCGCGCCGTATCTGGGCACCGTTCCGATGACACCGATGGTGACCGAGTACCTGAAAAAAGTGGACGTCAGCAAACGGCGCACGATTGACTTTTTGGTCGAGCTGAACGCGATGCTCTACAACGACATTCGCTACCTGATCCGCATGGAGCCGGGCGTGCAGACGCCGGAGCAGACGTTGACGCTCAAATCCGGTTCCTGCCGCGATTCTGGCTGGTTGCTGGTGCAGTTGATGCGGCATCTGGGACTGGCAGCGCGATTTGTTTCCGGCTATCTGATTCAGTTGACGCCGGACGTGAAATCCATTGACGGCCCAAGCGGCCCAGCGGCGGATTTCACCGATTTACATGCATGGTGCGAGGTGTATTTGCCGGGTGCTGGCTGGGTTGGGCTTGACCCAACGTCCGGGCTGTTTGCGGGTGAAGGTCACATTCCGTTGGCCTGCACACCGCAGCCCTCATCCGCTGCGCCGATTGAAGGTGCAGTGGAAAAGAGCGAGGTGGAGTTTGATCACAAGATGTCGGTCACGCGCGTACACGAGGCCCCGCGCGTAACGAAACCCTACACCGAAGCGCAGTGGGAAACCGTGCTCGACCTCGGCGAAAAAGTGGATCGCGATCTGGTCGCTGGCGATGTGCGCCTGACGATGGGTGGCGAGCCGACCTTCGTTGCCGACAAAGACCGCGATGCGCCAGAGTGGAATATCGCGGCACTCGGCCCAACCAAGCGCGGCTACGCCAATGCATTGGTGCAGAAGCTGCGCGCACAGTATGGCGAAGGCGGTTTCCTGCATTTTGGTCAAGGCAAGTGGTATCCCGGCGAGCAGTTGCCGCGTTGGGCGCTGTCGATTTTCTGGCGTAAGGACGGGCAAAGCATCTGGCAAAACCCGGAGCTTTTTGCTGATGAGCGCAAATCTTCGAAATACACCAGCGCCGACGCGCTGCGCTTCACCAAGACGCTGACCGACAAACTTGGAATTGGCGAGGCCACCCTCACGCCGGGCTACGAAGATTCGTTCTACTACTGGTGGCGTGAGCGCCGGTTGCCAGTGAACGTCGATCCACTGGACGCACGCTTAGGCGACGAGCTGGAAGCGGCGCGTTTGCGCAAAGTGTTCGAGCAGGGGCTAACCGCGCCGGTTGGCTACGTGCTGCCGTTGGTTGCCGCGAGCGAAGCGCCTGATGCCAAGGCAGGCATGGCGCTCGACGGCCCGCGCTGGAAAACCAGCCCCTGGTTCTTCCGTGACAACCGTATGTTCCTGATCCCCGGCGACTCGGCGATGGGTTATCGCCTGCCGCTTGAATCTCTGCCTTGGGCCAAGGCGTCCGAAAAGCCGCAAGTAGTGGATCGCGATACGTTTGATCCGCGCGAAGAATTGCCTGAGCCGCGAACGTTTATTGAGCGCTATGGCGTGACGCGCTCGGCGACAGATGTCACTCCGATTTCGATGCAGCGTGCGACTCCCGGTTTGGTCTCCTCCCCCTTCAAGGGGGAGGTTGGGAGGGGGATGGTTTTAAGCGCATCGCATGCCGACAAAAACCATCCCCTCCCTAACCCTGCCCTTGAAGGGGAGGGGACCAAGGCGGCGCTCGCAGCAAAGCCTTACCAGCCCGCCACGTCGACGCTCATGCCCGCCCGCTTCGAGTCCGCGCACTGGCTCTCGCGCACCGCGCTTTGCGTCGAGGCGCGCGGTGGCATCCTCTACGTCTTCATGCCGCCCGCAAAAATGCTCGAGGACTATCTCGATCTGCTCGCCGCGATTGAGGCGGCCGCTGAAGCCTGCGAAGTCAAGCTCGTGCTTGAAGGCTACCCGCCGCCACGCGACCCACGCCTGAAGCTGTTGCAGGTCACACCGGACCCCGGTGTGATCGAGGTGAACATTCACCCGGCGCACAACTGGAGCGAACTCGTCGAGCACACGGAGTTTTTGTATCAGGCCGCGTTTGAAGAGCACTTGTGCGCGGAGAAATTTGCGCTCGATGGCAAACACACGGGCACCGGCGGCGGCAACCACTTCGTCATGGGCGGCGCGACGCCCGCCGATTCGCCCTTCCTGCGCAAGCCTGAATTGCTGGCGAGCCTCGTCGCCTACTGGCACAACCATCCGAGCCTGTCGTATCTGTTCAGCGGCCTGTTCATCGGCCCGACGAGCCAGGCACCGCGCATCGACGAAGCACGTAACGATCAGCTCTACGAACTCGAAATTGCGCTTGAACAAATCGAGAAAAATCGCAAAGTTCACGGCGAAGCGATGCCGCCGTGGCTGGTTGATCGTACGCTGCGCAACATCCTCGTTGACGTTACCGGCAACACGCACCGCAGCGAATTCTGCATCGACAAACTCTACTCGCCCGACGGCCCGACCGGTCGTCTCGGCCTGCTTGAATTGCGCGCCTTCGAGATGCCGCCGCATGCGCGCATGAGCATCGTGCAGCAACTCCTGCTGCGTGCGCTCGTCGCCCGTTTCTGGAAGCAACCGAAGTACAACAAACTCACGCGTTGGGGCACGTCGCTGCATGATCGTTTCATGCTGCCGACCTTCATCAAGATGGATTTTGATGACGTGCTCGCCGATCTGGCAACACCTGAAAATGGTGGCTACCCATTCGAACCGGCATGGTTCGCACCGCACTTCGAATTCCGCTTCCCGCTGTTCGGCGAGATTGCGATTTCGGGCATGATCGTTGCCATTCGTGGCGCGCTCGAGCCGTGGCATGTGATGGGCGAAGAAGGCGGCGCGGGCGGCATGGTGCGCTACGTCGACTCGTCGCTGGAGCGCCTTGAGGTCAGCGTGACCGGGCACAACGACTCGCGTTACGTGATCACCGCGAACGGAGTAGCGCTACCGCTGCAACCGACCGGCACCGTCGGTCACTCGGTCGCCAGCGTGCGCTACAAGGCGTGGAACCCACCGTCAGCGCTACACCCAAGCATTCAACTGCATGCGCCGATCACATTTGACATCGTCGACACCTGGATGGAGCGAAGCCTTGGCGGCTGCCAGTACCACGTACAGCATCCCGGCGGTGGCAACCCCAGTACCTTCCCGATCAACGCCTACGAAGCTGAATCACGCCGGCTGACACGCTTCACGCGCATGGGTCATACGCCGGGCCGCATGCAGGTTGCACTGGCGAAAATCAATCATGAATTTCCGTTTACGCTGGATTTGCGTCGGGCTTAGGTGATCGCAAGCGGGTCGAGAATTCTCACGATTTTTCTGGTACAACTTATTTTTCTATTGACCGTTGCGCAAGGGCTGGAGCCAGTTAATTGACAAAGTCGATAAACGACAAATATTGATGCTAGCACTCGATCAGCGGTACATTTAGAGAAAAGCTGATGAAAAAATAAACCTGATTAGTTACGTGCCTCAGATAAAAAACTGTCATCCTGAGCATCGCGAAGGATCAGTATGCCCACAGGCGCGGTCACCGCGAGGTTTCGCGTATGACTCCGGATGTTTCGCCCCGCTCAACATGACAGTACGGGTTTCAGGGCTTCTGTCTGAGGCAAGTAACTAGTGTCTGACAGAAAAGCCCCTAATTCGCAAACTATGCGGTGCCTAAATTTCAGGCAATTCCGTATTTTTCATCGATTTCTTGTTTCCGCGAAGCGC
>JAYVPF010000125.1:0-6774 GCA_043757535.1 Burkholderiales bacterium | reverse complement strand
TATCCACAGGCGAAACCTTTGACTCCGCCAATTTCTTTGTTACTGCTTTCATACTTTCTCGTCTCTTTAGTACTCAACGGAAAGGTTACAGGTTCATGCTTCACGCCAGCCGTTGACGCCGAAAAGACAATAGACCGCGCATCTTCATGTTCCAACAAATGCCACGCCACCAACTGCTCGCCCAGCGAAGCTAGCTCCTCGAAAACGGCGCGGGAGTCGGGGATCGGGATTCGGGGGAAATCTTTTTGAAGAAATGCGCCATACCGTGTTCGGTAAGCAGGGCTGTGAAGGATGGCATATGTATAGCTAAAGGCGCCAGCAGAGTTAATTTCCGACACGCTTGGCTCAATCTCAAGATCATTGTCATTGTCATTGGAGTTGATCGATGACAGCATGGAAGCCCTAAATGACTTACTTAAATTAGATATCGAATTAGAGGCAGACCAGAGCCACAGAGGGAATACGAACGCGTTGGTAGACGTAGCATTGGATAACGCTGCGCAGTCGGAAATTAGGCGTGTGCAAAAAATGTGCGACCAGCTTTCACCCTTTGTCATTCTCGTCGTCAGAAGACACAAATTTTTGTGACTGAAGATATGTCGCGTTACCGGCAAACGTTGATTGAAAATAATGTCGTGGTCGAAATAGGACCAAGCGTCGTCAAACGGGCGGTAAGTAGCTCGGCCAAATTGTTGCTCGTCAAATGACAAACGTAGCCGCGACCGCGCGTCTGAAAGTCTCCACATTGAGTTATCTTTGATGCGGAATTGACTAGCGGCCAATTCGTCCGATACGTTGGCATCTAACAGCCTATGCATTCGATCCGCCATCGCGGCACGATTTGGTGCATATGCAAAGTGGTCTTTAGCAGAAATAAGGCCGTTGCCATATACCGAGAACATGTCGGTAACTTGAAATCCCGCTGCGTACTCAGGAGCTCGTGCGCCATCGGCCAATGGGACGAAGTAATGAGCCGGTGCAGACGACGGGATCTGACCATATCGAAGTAACGGATCAGCGCCGAGCAATCGTTCAAACTTAGCTACACGCGTGCCAAACATTTCAACGTAATCTGTCGACGAGGAAATCATTTCGGGATTCTTGGCGAGCAAGGCTACGCAGACACCTTGCTGAATATCAAAAACATTTTGGTCTTCAAGGTCGCCAGCGTCAGAGCGTTTCCCACTACCGTGAAGATTGCAAAATCGACGCACCTCGAAGTCGTCAATCAAAGAGCGGCGAAGCCCGCGAAAAGTTGGATTGTCAAGAAACGCGTTGTTGATAACAAGGCCAATGCACCCAGCACCTGAATAAAGAATTTGGCGATGAGCGCGACGAGTGAACTTCACGTAGTCATCAAGTAACCAATTTTTCTTTCCTCGTTCTACGAGCTTAAGGCCGTCGACGCGCTGATACGTCTGGCGAATCTCTTCTTCCAACCATGCCACTTTGTTCATTGATTCGCCCGAATACGGGGGATTCCCCACAACGACCGTTGCTGCTAATTTCTCCTTCACTTCATTGGCGGCGCTCGCCTCATGCGCCAGCATCGGCGCGGTGATTTCCAGCTCTGCTTGCAGCGGGTGAGCTGGCTCCAGCGCGTTGGTTAGGAACACGTTTACGCGCGGCCCGCCTTCGGGGAAGGTGTAGCCAGTTTCGGCGAGCTTCAAGCCGATTTTCATGTGGGCGATGGCGTAGGGGGCCATCATCAGCTCAAAGCCGTAGAGGCGCGGCAGCAGGTGCGCTGGGACGTAGACGTTCCAGCGTTGCGCGAAATCTGCGTCCGTGAGCGCGCCTTCCTTTCGCCACTTGGATTTCAGGTGGTTGTGAATGTGGTCGATGACTTCAACCAGAAAGGTCGCGGTGCCTGTGGCGGGGTCGAGGATTTGCACGAACGGGGTGTCCCGCGTGCAGTGCGGTGGCAGGGCAAGCGGCGCGCGATTGGCCTCACTCTCTGCCGCTGGCGGGCAAGCGGCGCGCCGAAGGTATTCGCCCCAGGTGATGGTGCTGGCGAGTCCGTCTTCGATACCAAATTCGGTCTTCAATATTTCGTCAACGTTTCTGACGATAAAGCGGACCACGGGGCGCGGGGTGTAGAACACGCCGCGTTTGGCGCGGAGCTTTTTGTCGTACGCCTTGAGAAAGTCTTCGTAGAAATGGATGACCGGATCGTCGCCGGGTTTTTGGCTGTTGAAGGCCCGCAATATCGCGTCCATCGGTACGTCGCGCAGCGTTTGCACCACATCGTTAATGCCGAGCTCGTCGAAGTCGATCCTCTTGTGTTTGCCTTTGGCGCGGCCCCCGGCTTCCAGAAAATCCTGCAACAGGTCGCGCAGGAAGGGATTGGTGCTCGGCACCATGAGCACGGCGTCGTCGGCCACCAGTGCGCCGCTCTGGCGGCTGACGCGGGCCGCGAATAGGCCATAGGTGATCGTCTGGGCGTACATGTCGGCAAAGCCGTCTTCGGTCAGATCGGCAATCAGGTTGTCCTTGAACGCCTGATGCAGTTGCCGCAGGTGGCCGCGCTCGCTCTCCAGCGAGAGTACGGCATTTACACGAGTCCGGATACGCTTCGCAAGCTCGGCGAGGGCCAGCGCGAGCGACTTGCTGTCGTTAATCGCCTGCTGGTATTTCAGGCGGAAGGCGCTGGCCCATTGCGTGCGCCAAGCCTCGATGTCGGTTGCTGTGGCGGTGCTTTTTGGCCATTGCAGCTTGTCTTTAAGCTCACGGGCAACGTGGGAGAGCTCAAGGCTGGTGTCCGCGCCATCCCAGCCGAGCACGCGCAGCGTGGGTAGATCGCCCACGGTGGATTCGTCGGTGAAGTGGGCGAGCGCAATTTCGCGCGGATGGTTCGGCGTGCCTTCACCGAAGCTCGAAATAAAGAGCAGGTCTTTCGCGTGCCACGTCTGGTGACCGCTCCCCTTAGTACGGCTTTTGACAATCAGTCCATTCAACACGCGGCGCAATGCGACGATGGGCAGCTGCTGCCGGTCAAAGTCAACGAAGAAAACGCCCCACGGCTGATTGCTCACCAGCGGGCGAAGTTGCTTGATGCTCTTGATGCTTTTGCCTGCGCTTTCGTGCTCCGCCTTGAGGCCGAGCTCCTCAGGCTCCCAGTCGTAAATGGCGTCTTCCCACGCGTCCACCGTGACCGGCCAGCCGAGCTCCTCAGCGAGGTACTTCACCAGCGCGGGGATGGTGTGAATATGGCGCAGGCGCTCGGCTTGGGGATCGATGAGGGATTGCATGATGCTTCTTGTTGATTTAGTAAGCGCGATATTCGTACTGCGAATGACGTGCGGGCGGAGGAACGACAAAAAGGCGACGCTACGAAAGCTCCATCCACGCGACCAGCACCGGGGAGACGCCGACGGGGGCTTGCACGCTCTTAAAGTAGCGGTTCTTCAGATGCTTTTCGACCGTATTGCGAGCTTCTGAGAGTGTGGCGTGGGCGAGCGATGTGTGGCGTGGCGTAGTGGGCTCGCAGTGGATCGCGGCATCAATGCTGGCCGGGTCTTCAATGACTTGCGCGGTGGAAAGGTCGAGCAATAGCCATTGCGTCTTTCCGGCTTTGATCGTCCACGCGTCGGCGTCGGTTGCGGGGTCGATCACCGACTCGTCTTTGGCCGGAAGACTGTAGCAAAAGAACACTGCCTTCGAGCCCGGCTGTAGATGCGCCTTTCCGCTGAACACGCGGCCCGGCAGCGCCTGCAGGCGGGCGGGCAGGTCGGCGTGTTGGGCGAGCAAGCGCTGGTATTCAAGGTGCATCGTTTCAAGGGCGGATGGCTCTCCCTCATACGCGTGCTCGAAGTCGCGGAGCGCATCAAAATCATCCTGCGGTGTGAGCAGCTTTTTGCCCTCAATGCCCAACGTTTTCGAAATGACGAGCGCTTTGTTGGAGACTTTTTTGTAAAGCATCAAAAGCTCGTCCAGCTCGCCCGGTGGCAGGAAATTCCAGTATTCCACGGTGCCGCGAATGGGTTTGACGTCGGGGTGATCTTTGATGAGCTGCTTTTCTGTCGCTGGATTCATCCGTCGGTCTACGCGCCCAATGCGCTGCATCAGCCGCACCGGGTTCCAGTGCAGATCGTAGTTAATGACGCGAGTTGCATCCTGCAGATTCAAGCCCTCGGAGAGAACGTCGGTGGCGATCAGTACCCGCGTCTCGCTCAAGCCCAAGTCCGCCAATTCTTTGCTGCTGAGTCCGTTGTAGTACGGTGCGAACTGGCGGATGACTTCGCTCCGGCTTCGCTTGGTGCCGGAGTCAATCTGGTCGACGCCTTTGATGCCCGCTTTGCGGATTTCAGCTGCGATGTAGCGCGCGGTCGCGCTGAACTCGCTGAAGATCATTACCTTGTGCTTTTTAAGAACAGGGTCGGTCTTGAGCAGGTCAATCAAAGCGCGCAGTTTGTCGTCATGGCTAGGTTTGAACTGGCGGAGTTCGTTCAAAAATTCGGCGAGCTGTTCGAGGTCCTGAAGGGATTCGGCAAGCATTTGCGGCACGTCGAACTCATCGCGCTTGAGGTGCGTAGCGGCTTCGATCATTTCATCGGGGATGATGTCTTCGTCGATCTCGGCTTCGTCGTCGTTGGCGAAGAGTTCGCGCTGTAGCTTATCGACGTAGCCCAGCATGTCCGCATGGCGCAATTTCCAGCGATCAAACGTGGAAGTTTCGTGTTTCGACTCGCTATTGACGTGGACGAACGCCATGACTTTGAGCATGAGCTGCTGGCACGACGATTCGAACGCACGGGCAGAGCTTTCGAACCGCTTCAGGAACAGCACGCGGATCAATCCTACGACCTGTTTCTGCCGGTTCTCTTCAAATTCAGAACCAGCGGCCAGCGGCAACTTGGAATACGCTAAAGGGTAGTACATCGGCAAGGTAAAAAGCGGTGTCTTTTTGTTGAACGCTTTCTCGACCAGTCCCAGCAATTTGCCGTAGGTCTTTTTGACCGAATAATCGGCGACCTTTGGGGCCTCGCGTTTCGGGAACATCGCCTGCTTTGCGCCAGCGGTTACCTGACTCTGTTTCACATAGGCGCGCGAGCGCTGCACGACCAGCTCGCGAAGCAGTGGGTCTTGCGAAAGCAGGTCGCCCGCCTCAAGACCCGTGATTTCCCCCTGAGTCGCCGCAGTGCCCATCCGCTTCTCAAGCGTTTTTTCGAGGCTTCGGAAGTGCCCCGCCAGCGAGAAAATACCCAGCGTGTCTTTGAAGTGATCGGCACGATCCTGCGCGAAGTGTTCGATCAGATGTTGCAGATCAATGAGTCGATTGTTGATCGGCGTTGCTGTCAGCATGAAGACCTGTTTACCTTTGGCCAGGTCCTGCATCTGCCAGTATCTCGAACGTCGTGACTTGATGCCGCGGTTTCGAAAATGATGCGCCTCGTCGACGATGATGACGTCTGCCTGCTCCTTCAAGCGGGCGAGTTTTTCCTCCCATTCGCCGCCGCGTTGCAGATCGGTGTGGTTGATGACGACGAGGTTGGAAAAATCACCGAAAAGCTGCGGCAGATATTTGCGTAAGCTCGATTCCCACACCGGCTCTCGGCCCGATTTTGGAACGACGAGCAACACTTTTTTGCGCTCGCGGACGACCAGTCGTTCGATCAGCATCAGCCCGACAAATGTTTTACCGAGACCGACGCCGTCACAGAGAAAAGCGCCGCCATATTTGCCCGCAATCTTTAAAAGCGCGGCGTAACCATCGCGCTGATATTGATCAAGCGTGCCGTACATTCTGGATTGATTTCGCTCCCAGTCGCTGACCGTCTCCTCATAGTTGCGGAAGTATTCCTGCAACGCTTTTGCGTAGACCTCAAAGGGCAGGTAATGGCGGGTGTGCCGCTCGATCACCTTGAGTACGTCCGCCGACACATCCTCGGCTTCATTCCAATGAGCTTCATACCAAGTCTGAAGCTCTTCGACTTCGCGGCGCAACTGAACATTTAGCTCAACGTTTCCGGTCAATCCGGGAAATGTGAAATTGCTTGATCCCACAAGCGCCGACGAGCCAACGACCGCGAGCTTGCTGTGCGTGATGTAGGCCTTAGCGTGAAACTTTTTCTTCGTGTAGACGCGGCATTCGATCTTGCCGTTGACGACGGCATCGACAATCGCGGGTACCCCTGACAGAAAGTCGTTCTTTGTTTTTTCAGCTTCGATACTGGTGTCAAGCAGCGTCTTGACACGACTTAGCCCGCTAACGAGCGCGGCTTGCGTACGTTTGCTGACCTCGTCGCCCATCAGGATTCGAATACGCTCAAGTTGCTGCCACTTGCCATCAAGGGCCAGCAGTGCACCAATCTCGAAATATCCTGTGGCGATGTCGAATCGCGAGGAAATATCGCTCCACTCGTGAAGGTAGTTCAGAACCTTCCAATCGGCGTCGCCGTTGTCGACGATGAAGAGATCGTTACCGGTTTTTGCTGCCATACGTGACGAGAATACTCAAGGGTGTATCCACGGAGTGTAGTGGCGAAAGCACGCGGAATGGTTCGATTTGTGTCCGCTCATTTCATCGCCGTGTTGCAGGTGGCGGGCGACAAAATCAAAGTACGACTACAGAATAACCTGTGCACCGCTCGCGCGCGAGGTGCCTAGAACGAGTATCGTGAAATCGAGGGCGTGCGCTACACGCCCAACCGCTTCGGCGAAACATAGTTCTGGCGATAGGTTTCGAACTCCATGCTGTCGGACGCTTCGATTCGCTTTTGCTCGGCGATGGATTCTTGCGTCATCGCCTCGTATTGCGCCAGCTGATCCGCAGTG